>JASHRL010000148.1 GCA_030037355.1 Candidatus Acidiferrales bacterium
TTCGCGCGGGCCGAGCACGTTCGTCCTGCAAGTCAAGGGCGATTCCATGCACGAAGACCACATCCTCGATGGCGACTATGTCGTCGTGGAGCAAACGCAGGTCGCGAACCAGGGTGAAATCGTTGTCGCGCTCATCGCCAACGAAGAAGCCACTCTCAAACGCTATTATCGCGAAGGCGCTGGGAAAATTCGCCTGCAGCCTGCCAATTCGAAAATGGCTCCAATTGTCGTTCCTGCTGGAGACGTGAGAATTCAGGGCCGCGTTGTGGGAGTCCTGCGCAAGTATTGAAATTTCAATTTGCATGCTGAGTGAAGAGCCCGAGTTTCCTGTTCTTCCGTCTGTATCCGTGCACTGCCGCCAGCAATTTTTATGAGGAGAACGGCGCATGCAATCGAAGCTCTCGTCGGAGCAAGAGCAAGTCTGGAGCATGGAGGATGAGTATTGGCGAGTCCTGAGCGGCTTGGATCGCGATGGTTATATTGCTCTGTGGGATGAGAATTTTGTGGGCTGGCCTTATCCCGTCCCGGATCCCATTCGAAAAGATGCAGTCCGCTCGAACCCCTTCGGTTTGCTGAAAGACCGAAAACTGGAGAAGGTGCAACTGGAGCGAAAAGCAATCCAGGCGTTCGGCGGTCTGGCTGTCGTGTACTACATCGTGACAGGTACGTACGTCGAAAAAGACGGCAGCGCGGAGGTGGAGCGGCTCCGCATCACGCACACTTGGCGCAAGACCAGCGGAACTTGGCTCATCATCAGCGGAATGTCCGCGCCCGCCTGAACACAGAAAGCAGAATCGAATGTTTCGCCCGATACTCAAGATTGATTGGATTGGCCTGGCGCGCGCTTTTGGTCTCGCGCCAGAGAGGAGAACAGTCTAATGGCAGCGCTCGAAGGTAAAGTTGCAGTCATTACGGGGAGCACGAGCGGTATCGGCGCTCGAACGGCAGAACGATTCGTCGCTGAGGGAGCGCGCGTTGTAATCGCAGGCCGGCGTAAGGACAGAGGCGAGAAGCTCGCGCAGAAGCTCGGCGATCATGCGAGCTTCATACAAACGGATGTTTCGGTCGAAGCCGATGTCGAGGCGATGATCCATCATGCGGTGAAGCGCTTCGGCCGGCTCGATTGCCTGGTGAATAACGCGGGGAGAGGCTCGCAGTTTGCGACGATAGCCGACGCCGACCTGGAGGAGTTCGATGCCGTGATTGCCGTGCATCTGCGCGCTGTTCTCGCCGGGATGAAATATGCCGCACGAGCGATGGCGGCACAGGGATCAGGCAGCATCATCACTGTCGCGAGCGTCAACGGAATCCATGCTGGTCTCGGAGGACACTATTACTCAGCTGCGAAAGCAGCCTCGATTCATCTCACACGTTGCGCGGCGATGGAGTTGGGCGAAAAGGGAATCCGCGTGAACTCTATTTCACCGGGCATGACTGCTACCGGTGCCTTCGGCAAGTACGGAGGCGTGACAGCGGATGAGGCGGATGATCATCCGGAATACGCCGAGGCCGCTATCGGCGCCGTCATGTCGCGATGGCAGCCGCTGCTCAGCGTGGCCCGCGCCGACGATATTGCCCATGCGGCCGTATTTCTCGCCAGCGATGCGTCGCGCATGATCACAGGCCACAATCTTGTTGTAGATGGCGGCATCAGCGCGGGATGGCCGATTGGCGCTGTGCGTTCGGACCGCGAATTGTTCTTCCGCAAGTTTCAGGAGGCTCGGTCCGCGTAGAACTGGATTTTTCAAACCGCGCTGATTCTGGTTAGCCGACTGTCCATTCGTCCCAGTGCAGCCACGAACACCCTCGCGAAAATTTGTCCTTGCCCCGCTTGCATACGCGGCATAGATTCATAGTCCCTCAGCCCGAAGTTTGCTTCGCTGGTCTTGGTGTACGCCTTCGGACCTGGAGGAGGGCTATATGTGGGGCAGTAACGAAAGAAAACCGGCGCCGCCGGCTCGTCCGAATGAGCCTGTCAAGCCCGCGGTGCCGGAGAAATCCGCAGCGACTCCGGCAAAGACACAATCGCCAAATTGGGAGGGAACGGCAATGGCAATGAACGACCCTATGCATTCTTCAGCACCCTCGAGCGGTGCCACGGCGCGGCTCGGAGCAAGTCTGCACGTGAAGGGCGAAATCACCGGCAACGAAGATTTGAGCGTTGACGGCAGCGTTGAAGGGCTGATTCAGCTCGAAGAACGCAAGCTGACCGTCGGGGCGAGCGCAAAAGTCACGGCGGACATCATCGCTCGCGAAGTCGTTGTCTACGGCAACGTCAAGGGCAATTTGCGCGCACGCGACCGCATCGAGATCAAGAAAGATGGTTCTGTCGTCGGCGATTTGACGACAGCGCGCATCATGATCGAAGACGGCGCCTATTTCAAAGGCTCGATCGAGATCGATAAGACCGGCGACGGCTCCGGCGAGCTCGATAAGTCGTTTTCGCGTTCCAGCGCGTCGAAGACTGCTGTTAGCGCTTCGGACTAATTCTCGCCAAACTTACGAGTGGCGGGCGGGTCGATACCCGCCTGCCCCCACATCGCTATTCATCTCTCATCAGTCGCGGATCGAAGGAATGTTTTCCGTTGGATTTCCTGAGTGTCACGGAGTCGAGGTCTTGAGTGCCGCGTGCACCGCGGCTTTCTCGCCAGTTTTCGCCTCGGCGCGCGTCAGCGCAAGCACAGCGAAGGCCGTCGCCGCATCGTCCATGAAACCGGAGGGGTTGGAGAAGGGATTGAGACGCCGCCGATTCAGTGAATAACCGTCCCACCGCCCACTCCAGCGCTGATTCTGAACGAGCCAGTCGAGGCCGCGTTTCACGTGGATGTCATCGGAGCCGAGACCTGTCTGCTCAAGCGTGTAAACGATGAAGCCCGTTGCGTAACCATCGCTTTTCGTCACAAGCGGCGTTTTGTCCTCCCGTTTCCACGTCCCGACCAGCGACGAAGCCGACCAGCCTCCGTCGGCTCGTTGCTTCGCCACAATTTCATTGACGATGGATTCTTGTTGCTGCGTCGTAAGGACTGCCGGGATCTCCGCGGACGCCCACAACAGCGATATGCGATTCAGCAGTGTCTGCGCCGCAGCTTCGCGATTGAAGTAATCGCGCAGGGCTTGGAGATTCGCTTGAATTTCGGGGGCGGAACGGTAGTCTTCCGGCGCCAATCCCGCGGCGACCGCCGCGAGCGCCGCGCCGTAGAACGCGGAGTCGGGCGCTTCCCATGGTTCGTTACCGAACTCGATCCATTGCCACGCGCCGCGCAAAGGGCCGGCAGTTTCCTGCAAAGACCACATTTCTCCGAACGCCGCGCGCGTATCCGCACTGAGCTTTCCAGTCCGCGCATCATTGCTCGCCAGAATCAGCGTGTTGAGCACGGCTTCGGTTCCGCGCGCCGCCGAGGCCTGGCTCGGATAATAGGGCTGAATTTCCTTCCAGAGGGTCACGCGCGTTCTCACGTTATCGATCAGCTTGCGTTCATCGAGCGATGGCGCGGAAGCGCCGTATGCCATGTCAATCGCCTGGCGCGACAAAGCGTAAGGCATTGCCGTGTGGCACGAGACGCAAAATGTCCCGCGATCGCGCGCCGCGTGCGGGTAGGTCATCCATGTGGTCTCGCGTTCATCGAGGTACGCGGCCGCAGCTCTGTGATTCCAGGAATTGTCCAGATTGGTTTGCTGACGTGAACACGATGCGCAGAGACTTGCGACTGCGCAAAGCGCGAAAGCAGAGAGCCCTCGAATCAGCCTCTTCCAGTGCATCTTGCGAGCTATTCTTGCAGGAGCGGTGGGTTTCGTCAATGCTGGTTGAGAGTGAGGCGCCATGAAGAGCTACTCCATGGCATGGATGAATTTGAATGGCAAATCTCCGTGCTTTCATCGCTGAAGCTATAGCGTGTGCAGGTAGGCGATCAACTCACTGAGCTGTTCCGGAGTGAGGCCGGGGCCCTCGGCGGGCATCATTCCGCGTCCATTGACGATTGTCTGTTCGACGAAACGGTCATTCGCGGGCAATCCGCTCGGCAGATATTTTTTCCGGTAGAGGCGCACCAAGCCCGGCCCGTGCAAACTCCTCGACGAATACGCATAGTGACACACCGCGCAGCGCTGCTGGTATATTTGCCGCCCGGTGGCCTCCTGCGTATTCAGGCCCAATCGCGCGTCGGACTCTTTGGAAGGATCCGGCCCGCAGGCGGCCACGCACGCCGCAAGCGCCAGACATCCGAAAATGAATGCGATTTGTTTCAAGCGACTATCATATTCGGCTTTCTGCCACTTTCAATCCCTCGCTTTCTCTTGTTGCAAGCCGGCTCCACGGCGATTTCGCGCGTTGTGCGCATCGGCTGGGACGAAACCATGCCGCTATTTGCCGTTTGCTTGCGGGATGCTGTAAGTGACTTTACCATTCGCATCGAGGAATTCAATCTTGGCTTCGCCCGCAGGAGAAACGCTTAGACGCAGACGAGCGTGACCCTTTTCGTCGCAGAGATAGATCGTCGCGTCTTTGTCGGCTGTTTTTCCCGCGAAAAGGCGCGTCGCTCCGAAGGCGCCATTTTCAGCCTGCTCGTGAAGCTGTTTCAGGGCCGCGTCTTTGTCCGGGCCAGCGGGCATGTTTCTAATGAAGTTGATGTGCTCAACCTCTTCCGCCAAGTCTGTGTCCGGGCGATCCCAAACGTGCAGGCCCGCCTGGCGCTTGCCATTTTCATCCTCGTATTGAATGCCGACGGTTTGATCCTGTTTGTGTTGATCGAACAGAATATCGCCCGAAGACTCGTAACCGCCCGCGACCTTCTTACTGCCAAAAGTCAAGCCGCCGTCTTCGTCGCCTTCACTGTTGTAAAAAATCAGGCCGGCGCCGTCGTGACGTCCCTGGCTCTGGAAAGTCTTGCCGTCGATAATTCCTTCGGGCATCAACTGGCGGTTGGCGATGACGAGTTGATTCTGGCCGTCGGGGCCGACGATATTGATGCGCTGGACATCGATTTGCTCGAAGCTAGCTTTGCGTTCGTTCTCGGCGAACCCCGTAGCAATCGTGGCCATGAAGGCGAGCGTCAAGATTCCAGAATAGACAGTAAGAAACCGTGGGCTCGAGAGGAAGGCCGTTTTCATAGCAACTCCTTTGCGAAAAAATGTTGGCTCAGACGCGAGGAACAGGCGCAGACATTATCACATCGTCGGTTCCGAAGGCATTTGGGCTGAAAAATTCAGCCTTTTCTGCGCTGCGGCGCGCCCAGACGCGTTGACAAAATCACGCAGATAACGTATCTTAAACGTTTGTCCATAAAGGAAAAGGGCGGTCTGAGCTGATGCGCACGTATATTCCAAGGGGCCGGGAAGCGGAAGAGCTTTCGGTCGGCAAGAACTGGATTGTGGTGGATGCAACGAATCAAGCGCTGGGGCGCTTGGCGTCGCGCGTAGCGCGCGTATTGATTGGCAAGGACAAGCCGTCGTTCACGCCGCATCTGCCGTGCGGCGACCACGTCATTGTGATTAATGCTGAAAAAATCCGGCTCACGGGAAACAAAATTGATCAGAAGGTTTATCGCACGCATAGCGGCTATCCCGGTGGGTTGAAGGAAGTTGCCGTAAAGCGCCTGCTGCCCGAGCGCGCCGATTGGGTGATTCGCGAAGCGGTGCTGGGCATGCTGCCGAAGAACAAACTGCGCGCACGGCGCGCGAAGATGCTGCGCGTCTATAAGGGCGATAAGGAATTGGCACGCCACGCGGGGCAGAAGCCCGCGGCGCTGGCAGAAGCGAAGTGAGTTTTCAGGAAAAGTTCTTGCGGCCATAGAGCAAACACGGACCGCGCAGAAAAATTTGGAGGAAGTTTTGGGAACGTCAGCGAATACAGTGGAAGGAACTTCGAAGCAGCAGTTTTTCGGCACCGGCCGGCGCCGCGAAGCAATCGCGCGTGTATATATCAGAATGGGTGCGGGAAAATTCACCGTGAACGGCCGGCCCGTAGAGGAATATTTTCGCAATGTGGCGTGGCTGACGACAGCCGTTGAGCCGCTGAAATTCACGGAGACACAGCAACAGCTGGAAGTGAAGGCCACGACGAAAGGCGGCGGCGTTGGCGGACAAGCCGGCGCGGTGCGCATGGGGCTTTCGCGTGCGCTGGCGCGATTCAATCCCGAGCTGCGACCGGGGCTGAGGAAAAACGGATTTTTGACACGCGATTCGCGCATGAAAGAGCGCAAGAAGTACGGACAGAAGGGCGCGCGTCGCCGCTTCCAGTTCAGCAAGCGTTAAAATGCACTCGGGCGCTACGAGGAATCTGGCGGCTCGGAAGAGGGAAGTAGAAACACGAAGTAGAAACAGAAGTAAATTCGCGGCCGGCGAGGTGCCGGCGAAAAAGGACGCTGTTCCGGCAGCAGAATTTTTCGTGATTCGCGAGCCGGGATCGAAGCGTTCATTCAACGAGGAGGAGCTTTGGTTGAAATAACGATGAAGGAATTGCTGGAGGCCGGAGTTCATTTTGGCCACCAGACCCGCCGATGGAACCCGAAAATGAAGGAGTACATTTTCGGCGAGCGCAATGGAATCCACATCATCGATTTGCAAAAGACCTTGAAGATGTTTCGCGACGCGGCGCGGCAAGTCAGCGACCACGCGGCGCAGGGCAAGGCGATTCTTTTCTTGGGGACCAAGCGGCAGGCGCAGGAAGCCATCGCCGAGGAAGCGAAGCGCTGTGGAATGTTTTTCGTGAACCAGCGCTGGCTGGGCGGTACGCTGACCAATTGGGTGACACTGCAGAAATCCATCAAGCGGCTGAAACTGCTGAAAGCCATGGTAGAAGACGGGCGCATGGCAACGCTCCCGAAAAAAGAAGCGGCGCGGCTCGATCGCGAGCTGAAGCACCTCAATCAGAATTTCGAGGGCGTCGAAAACATGGCGACGCTGCCCGATTTGATGTTCGTGATCGATCCAAGCGCGGAAGTCAATGCGGTGAAAGAAGCGCGGCGAATGGGAGTGCCGGTCGTGGCAATTGTGGACACGAATTGCGATCCCGATCTAGTCGATTGGGTGATTCCCGGAAACGACGATGCGCTGCGCGCGATCCGATTGTTTACGTCGAAGATTGCCGACGCGGTGCTCGCGGGACGCCAGCAATTCGAGCAAACGCAGATCGAGGAGCAGAAGGCAACGGAAGGCGCTGCGGGCGCTGAAGAAGGCGTCGAGTACGTGGACACGAGCGCCTATGAGCAGTACGAAAAGCAGGAAGGCGATTTCGTCGACCAAGAACCGGTGATGGAACTTCCCGCCGAAGAAGCGCCGGCGGTGGACGGCGGAAGCGAGGAAAATCAGGGATAGGGATTTAGCGCCTCTCCTCGGATTTCACAGCCTCACAAACTAACCTTGAAATCAGGAATTTTTTCGGAAGGACACTGAAATGGCGACTCCAGATAGCACGCCGAATATCCCGGCCCAGTTGGTGAAGGAATTGCGCGAGCGCACCGGTGTAGGTTTTGCTGCGTGCAGAACCGCGTTGATCGAATCGAAGGGCGATATCGAGCAGGCGACAGACATTCTGCGCAAGAAGGGCCAAGCTGCAGCGCAAAAAAAAGCTCAGCGGACGACGTCAGAAGGCCTGGTGGGAAGTTACATCCACGCGGGCGGGAAAATTGGCGTGCTCATTGAAGTCAATTGCGAAAGCGATTTTGTGGCGCGCACGGAGGACTTTCAGCGCCTGTGCCACGATATCGCCATGCACGTCGCAGCGCTCGACCCGCGTTTTCTGAAGCGCGAGGAAGTGACCGAGGAGATCTTCGAGCATGAGCGCGAGATTTATCGCGAGCAGGCCCGCGCCACGGGGAAGCCGGAGAACATTCTGGACAAAATCGTGAATGGCAAGATGGAGAAGTTCTACGAGGAAAATTGCCTCTACGAACAGCACTTCATCCGCGATGAGACGCTGACCGTGAAAGAACTAATCGATCAGGCGATCGCCAAGCTAGGCGAGAACATCGCCATCCGGCGGTTCGCGCGCTTTAAAGTCGGCGAGTCCGAAGCGAAGCCAGCCGCGCCAGAAGCTGCGGCGGAAGGCGCGTCGGTAGCGTCCTAGTTCGTCGCGAGTAAGAAAACAGAGAAATATCGAAGCGGGCGGAGAACTCTCCGCCCGTTTTTATTTCCGCACAGAGTTTATCAGCTGCAAATCATTCGTACCGCAGAGCGACCATGGGATCCACGCGCATCGCACGCCGCGCGGGAATGTAGCAGGCAAGAAACGCGACGGCGAGCAGAACCGCCGCGACGGCGACGAGCGTTACAGGATCGCTGCGTCCGATGCCATATAGAAGCTGAGAGAAGCTCGAAAGCACGCGAATCAGAATCAGCGCGGCCGCGGCGCCGATCAAAACGCCTGCGAGCGCGAGCCGCAGCCCCTGGCCGACGATCAGGCGAAAGACATCTCGTGGATGCGCACCGAGGGCCATACGAATTCCGATTTCATGCGTGCGCTGACCGACGGCGTAAGCGATAACGCCGTAAAGCCCGATTCCGGCGAGAGCCAGCGCCACCGCAGCGAAGGCTCCGAGCAGCATCATCGCAAAACGGCGCGGAGCAAGCGACGACTCGATGATTTCGTGCATGGTTTCGAAATTGGTGAGAACCTCGTCTTTGTTGAGCCGGTCACTGGCCGCGCGAATCGAGTCCGTCAGGCCCAGAACGTCTCCGGTAGCGCGCACAACAACGTTTGTGTTCGATGGCACAATCGATATGACATTGTCTCCCAGCTGCATAAACGGAAAATATAACTGCGCGCGCAGCGAATTTTGCGCATCGGTGTCCAGACCCCACTGCTTCACGTGCCCAACAACCCCGACGATCTCGAAAGGAAAGGTGTGGGTTTCATCTCCTTGATCGATGATCTTCCCGACTGCATCTCCGTTCGGAAAATATTTCTTGGCCAGCACTTCGTCGACGACCACGACGGCCTTGGAGTTCTCGTTGTCGCCGGCGGTGAAAAAACGCCCGGCGAGCAGCGGAATGTGCATGACTTTGAGGTAATCCGGTCCGACGATGTAATCGAGCATGCTGTACATCTGGCCTTCGCTCGCGGGGCGAGGCTGGTCCGCGAGCCAGAAGGTTTGATCATCTTCGTCGTACATGGGAAATGCACCCCAGCTGAGCGATTCGCCTTCGACGCCGGGAACAGCAGAGATGGCCGCGTCGAAATTGCGAAGAGCGGCGCGGATAGCCGCGGGCGAGGCATGATTCATTTGCGGCGGAAGCGCGAGATTGAAAGTCGTGATGTAATTGGGGTCGAAGCCCGGATCGACCATCCACAGTTGCGAGAGGCTGCGAATCAGCAATCCGGCCCCCGCGAGGAGCACGAGCGCCAGCGCCATTTGCACAATGACCAGTGCGCCTTGCGCATGACGGCGTGATGGGCTAGCCGCGCGGCCGCCTTCTTTGAGCGTCTCGTAAGTGTTGCGCCGCGCGATGCGCATCGCAGGAAGCAGTCCGAAGAGAATTCCTGCGCACAGCGAGATGATGATCGTGAACCACAGTACGTGGCCATCGATGCCTACTTCATCGGCGCGCGGAAGAGTGGCCGGAAGAGCCGCGAGAGCTGCGCGCGTACCGGCGGCGGCAAATGCCAGCCCCAGCATGCCGCCGAGAGCAGCCAGCAAAACGCTTTCCGTGAGCATTTGGCGAACCAGTCGCGCCGTGCCAGCACCCAGCGCCGAGCGTACCGCGATTTCGCGGCTGCGCGCATTGCCGCGCGCCAGCAGCAGATTGGCCACGTTGACGCAGGCGATCAGCAGAACGAATCCGACAGCTCCCAGCAGCAGAAGAAGGAAACCACGGACTTCGCCGATAATCGTCTCCTTCAGGGGAGTCAGAGTTGCGCCCATGTCTTTGTCGGCTTCCGGATAGACCTGCGCGAGATAGTTCGTGACGCGCTGCATATCGATCCGAGCTTGTTCGATCGTGACGCCAGGCTTAAGCCGTGCGATGCCGTGGATGCCAAGCCCGGCGAGGCGATTGGAGAGTACCGGATTGGCAAATTCGCCGAGAGGAATGTACGCATCGGTATGGCCGAAATAGAACATCGGCAAGTCAAAATGGCTGGGGAAGATGGCAACGACGGTGTAACCCCTGCCGTCGAGAGAAATCTCTTTGCCAATAATGTCGGGCGACGCGCTGAATTTTCGCTGCCATAGATCCGTGCCGATGGCCACGACATGTCCTATGGCGACTTGATCTTCCTCGGGCGTGAAGTAACGGCCGAGGATGGGTTTGACGCCCAGCATGGGAAAAAAATCAGAAGTGACTGCGGCGGCACGGAGTTCTTCCGGTGCGCCAGCGCCAGTGAGCGTGAAGCCCGTGCCTCGCGAGGCAGAGAAGTACGAGAAGCATTGGTTCAGGCGATGCCAGTCGAGAAAATTGGGATAAGAAATCGAGCCTCGCTTGAAGTGAGTTTTGCTGGCGTCGACGGTAACCAGACGATCAGGATTCGGATAGGGTAAAGGATTTAGCAGAACGCCATTGACGACGGAAAAAAGCGCTGTATTTGCTCCGATGCCGAGAGCGAGCGTGAGAACGGCGACCACCGTGAATCCCGGAGATTTGCGCAGCATGCGAAAAGCGAAGCGAATGTCCGCGAAAAAGCTTTCCATCGACGGCCACTGCCAGACTTCGCGGCTGCGCTCTTCGAGCAGTGTCGCATTGCCGAATTCGCGGCGAGCGATACGCGTGGCCTCCTCACGCGTCATGCCGGCGGCGACGAGTTCGTCGATTTTCTCGTCGAGATGTGCCCGCATTTCGGCGGAGAGATCCGAATAAAGACGGTGGCGTGAGAAAATCCGGCGAAGCGGGTTCACGATTTCACCGGCGAGAGAACGCGTGCGATGCCATCGAGCATTTGTTCGAAGCTGGAAACCTGCCGCTCGAGATACTTCGCGCCGGCGGGAGTTAGCTTATAAATGCGCACGCGGCGATTCGTGGAAGAAACGCCCCACTCCGCTTTCACGCAGCCTTCTTTGAGAAGCCGTTGCAGCGCGGGATAAAGCGAGCCTTCTTCGATTTGCAGCAGATCGTCCGAATCGCGTTTGATGCGCTGCGCGAGGGCATAGCCGTGGAGCGGCTGGCGCTTCAGCGTGCGCAGGATCATCATTTCGAGAGCGCCGGGAAAAAGGTCTCGAGGTTGGCGATTGCCCATAAGCAGCTCCTCCGCGAATTCCGAGTTCAAATCCTAGGTCTATTTACTCTATGCCTAGAGCAAAATAGTATGATGCATGGCGAAAGTCAAGCGGAGAGTGAGTGCTGGGTCAGTCTCAATTTTACGGATTGTGACACAGGCACTCAAAATTCAAACTGATTCACTACCAGAAAGCGGGGCTGACTGCTCGTGAGTATGAGTGCGAGTGAAAATCGCAGCAGGGCAGTTGTGCACGCGCGAAACGGAAGCTATTCGTAGCGCAAAGCGATCATGGGGTCAACCTTCATCGCGCGCCGCGCAGGAATGTAACTCGCGATGAAAAGCACACCCGCGAGCAACGCGCATGCCGCGGCCAGCGTAAGCGGATCGAAAATGCTTACGTCATAGAGCAGGCCTTCGTGCTGGTGCGGCACCAAATATAGTGCGCTGCCCAGCGCGCGGCCAAGCGCAAGCGAAACGCCGATGCCGAGAACAATTCCGAAAGCGCCCAGAATCGCGGACTGCTTCAGCGCATGGCGGAGGACTCGCGACGGCGAAGCACCAAGCGCCAAACGGATGCCGAATTCCCGCGTGCGCTGCTGCACGAAATAGGCAATCGCGCCGAAGATGCCGACAGCAACCAATGCCAGCGCCAATGCAGCGAACGCGCCGATGAGGATCAGATTTCCTCGGTCGCCTTCGAGCGAGTCAGAGACGCGCTGCTCCATAGTGGCAACATGCGTGACTGGAATTCCTTTATCCACTTGAGCGATTTCATGCCGAATCGCGGAAACGACTGAAAGAGGCGGCACGTTTGTGGAAGCAACGAGAAAAACGGAGTCATTGAAGGAAGTCACAGGAACCTGCGCCGTAGGAACGTAAATGAAATCGAATGGAACTTCGTTGGCGCCGAGTAGCTGCGTGTTTTGGACAACGCCGACAATACGCTCGCGGGCGTTTCCGTAGGAAGTTTCGAAGCCGATATGTTCAATATCGAGTTCGGTTCCGATGGGGTTTCGATGCGGGAGAAAGTGCTCAACGAAATTCTCGTTGACGATAGCGACGTGCGGCGAATTCTGTGTGTCCTGAACGCTGAAGGAGCGCCCCGAAAGAAGGCCAATCTTCATCACCTGAAAGTAAGCCGGGCTGATGCTGCTAAGAATTGCGCTCGGCGTTTCGTCACGGGGAGGAAGAGGCTCTCCAACAATAGAAAAGCTCGCGCCAATGCCACCGGCGAATGGAATCTGCGAAGCGAAAGTTGCGTCTTTGATGCCGGGAACGGCGCGGACGCGCTCGAGCATTTGCTGTTCGGCGAGCCAAAGATTTTGTGGCTGCGTGTAGCGCTTGTCCGAAAGCGTCAAGCCGAGCGAAATCAGGTTATGCGGATTGAATCCGAGCGGCGCGCGCATAAGGCGTACAAAGCTATTCAGGAAAAGGCCGGCGCCGAAAAGCAATGCAACGGACAGCGTGATCTCGGCGATCACGAATGCACTCCGCAAGCGACGATGCGCCGGAGCGGCGGATGAATTGTGGCCGCTGTGCCGAAGGGCATCGGTGAGATTCACGCGCGAGGCAAACAGGCCGGGAGCGAGGGCGGCGAGGATGGATGCGCCCAGCGAAATCGCGATAGCAAACGCCAGAACCCGTCCGTCTATTTGAGGAGCAACGGTCCTGCCCAGCAAATCCTCCGGCAGCAGAGCATTCAGCGCGCTTGCTCCCCAGCGTGCCGCGATAATCCCAAGCGCACCGCCGAATGAGCCGAGCAGCGCGCCTTCGACCAGCAATTGTCGCAGCAAAACGGCGCGTTTGGCCCCGAGCGTGGAGCGAACGGCGAATTCGTGCTGGCGGGCAAGTCCGCGAGCCAGCAACAGACAGGCGACATTCGCGCAAGCAATCAGCAAGACCAGCGCCGCCGCAGCCGCGAAGAAGAATAGTCCCTGATGCTGTCCCTCGAAGGCTGTGCCCAAGTCCTCGACTTTCAAGCCGAGATTTGCATCGCCCTCTGGGTATTGCCGGCGGAGTTGTGATGCAACCACGTCCATTTCCGCTTGCGCGTTGGAGAACGACATTTCCGGCTCGAGGCGCGCTACCGCTTCAACGCCTGTTCCACTGCGGGTCATTGAGTTCTTTCTTGCAAGTACAAGCGGGACGTACATGTCAGGGTCGCCGACGATTTCCAGATGAAATCCCGCTGGAGCAACGCCTACGATGGTGTAAACCGAGCCGTCGAGTTCGATTGTGCGGCCAATGATCTTAGGATCCAAGGCGAAATGGCTTTTCCAGTATGGGTAGCTGAGGATGACTTCATGGTCGCGTCCGTCCGTTTGCTCGCTGCTTAAGAATGCGCGGCCGATTATGGGAGGAGTGCGAAGTGTCTCGAAAAAGCTCGATGACACTGGACGCGCGGTGACCATCTCCGCGGCATCTGTGCCGGGCGTATTGTGGTAGTCGTAGCCCTGGAAGGCGCATATGTCCGCAAAAGAGCCTTTGGCTGCCGCGAGCCAGTTGGTGAAGTCCATTTCGGTGAGCAGGCCCGCGTGACCGGGCGCTTTTATATTCGTCCGCATCACGGCGACGAGCTGTTGGGACTGTGGAAATGGTAAGGGCTTCCATAGTTGCGCTTCAAGCACGCTGAAAATCGCGGTGTTGGCCCCGATGCCCAGCGCAAGAGTCAGAACAGCGACCGCCGTGAATCCCGGCGACTTGCGCAACATGCGCAGCGCGAACCGCACATCCTGAAACAGAGTTTCCAGGAAGCGGACGCCGCTGGAATCGCGATACTCCTCCCGGATTTCGTCAGCCGTGCCAATAGTGAGCCGGGCCTGACGTCGGGCTTCGGCAAGTGGCAATCCGGATTGCACGAGCTTTTCGACTTGCTGCTCGAAGTGAAAGCGCAACTCGTCGTTCAGTTCGTTTTCAACGCATTCGCGCCGAAAAAGAGAGCGAAGGCGCAATCGCCAATCATCAAACATAAGTTTCCCGCTCAATGACAAATCGTGGCGCCAAAGAACTCCGCATGCCGCGACCAGGCCGCCTTTACGTCGATTCCAAAACTTGTGCGATGGCCGCCGTGAGCTTCTCCCATTCCGTTTTTTCCGTTTCGAGTTGTTTCCGGCCGCTGGAAGTCAATTCGTAATACTTCGCGCGTCGGTTGTTTTCCGACGCGCCCCAGCGAGATTTGATCCAGCCGCGGCGCTCAAGGCGATGCAGCGCCGGATAGAGCGAACCCTGCTGCACCTGCAAGACTTCACTCGAAATCTGATGAATGCGCTCCGAGATTGCCCAGCCGTGCTGCGGAGCCAGAGCGAGCGTGCGAAGAATCAAAAGATCCAGCGTCCCTTGCGGGAGATCAATTCGTTTGTCAGTCATGCAACGCTCCCCTTGCACTTCGACAGGAATAGTATCCCCTCTCTTGTAGAAGCGCAAGAGGAAAAGCGCATTTCTTGTGAAGAAAATCGCCGGAAGGCAGAGGACAAAAACGAAAAAATTGACACGATTTAGCGCAACCGATATACGCGAGGCAAAAATGTCTGCTAGAATGCCGAGCGAGCTAATCGCGCGAGAAGCGCTGCGAGAGAGCCGAGCGAAACAGAAAACACACAAGATGCCTACGACGAAGATGGCCAAGGCCGCAGCGAAAAAATCAGTGTCCATGCCGATTTACAAGCGCGTCGTGCTGAAGCTTTCGGGCGAATCGCTGCAGGGGCCGATGAGTGCGGGGATTCATCCGGAAACGATCGCCGCGCTGGCGCTGGAGCTGAAGGAAGTCAGCGACCAGGGCGTACAAGTCGCCATCATGGTCGGCGGCGGAAATATATTTCGCGGCGGCCGGCAAAAATCGATGTCCATCGATCGCGCGACCGGCGACTACATGGGCATGCTCGCGACGGTGATCAACGGCCTGGCGTTGCAGGACGCCCTTGAAAAGATCGGCTGCCACACGCGCCTGATGAGCGCTATCGAGATGCATCAGGTTGCCGAGCCATTCATTCGCCGCCGCGCTACTCGGCATCTTGAGAAAAATCGCATCGTGATTTTTGCTGCCGGAACGGGCAATCCTTATTTTTCGACGGACACCGCCGCGGCTTTGCGCGCGATGGAAATCAAAGCCGACGTGATTATCAAAGCCACGCGCGTGGACGGTGTTTACGACGCCGATCCCGAAAAAGTGCCAGGCGCGAAAAAGTTTGAGCGCATCACATATCTGGATGTGCTGCAAAAAGGGCTTTCGGTCATGGATTCGACCGCCATCTCGCTCTGCATGGACAACAAGATGCCGATTCTTGTCTTCAATATGAACGTCCCGGGCAATCTCAAGCGCGTAGTGATGGGTGAAAAGGTCGGCTCAATCGTAACGGCGGCAAATTAAAGCACACACGGACGGGCAAGCTCGATGACAACAATTGCAAACACAAAGGATGCATTGGCTCAGGCGAAAGCGCGCATGGAGAAAGCCGTCGAGGACTTTCGCAAAGATCTCGCCAGCGTGCGAACAGGCCGCGCGAACACGGCGCTGCTCGACAACATTCGCGTCGACTATCACGGGACGCCCATGCCCATCAATCAGCTTGGAACGCTCTCCGTTCCCGATCCCGCGATGATCCTGATTTCGCCGTGGGACCCGACCGCAGTGCCCCTCATCGACAAAGCCATTCGCACATCTGATCTCGGATTGAATCCGACATCAGACGGAAAAGTGCTGCGCGTGCCCATCCCTTCGTTGACCGAAGAGCGCCGCAAGGATTTGGTGAAAGTCATTCACAAAGTTTTGGAAGATCATCGCACCGCTGTGCGCAACATCCGCCGCGACATCAAGGAACACGTCGAGAAGCTCGAGAAAGAAAAGAAAATCAGTGAAGACGACAAGAAGCGAGCGCTCGATGAACTCGAAAAGCTGACCCACGCGGAAACCAAGAAAGTCGAAGAGCTGTCCGCCACGAAGGAAAAAGAAGTCCTGGATATCAAGTAGTCAGAACGGCGCGCACAATTACTTAACGATTCCGCCTGATGCGGAGTTGTTTGATCGTGTTCAAGAGCCATGTAACCCGCCGCGCATCGGCAGGATGCGCGCCGAATCGTGCTGACTGATAAATCTCGGTCAGCTCGGCAACCGGGCCCGCAAATTCGGGGGCTGGAATCGACGCGGCGAATTCGAGCGGAGTCAATGAAGCCGGTTTGCGCCAGCCGCGCCGTTCGAGCAGATGAAGCATTTGTCGGTATTCGAAGGCCGCGAGTTCAGCCTGCAATTTGCCTTCGCGCTGTGCGCGCAATTTCCAGCGAACCGCCACAAACCCTCCCATCGCGCGCCCGCGAAAATAAATTAGAAGGACGACCAGAAAAACCAGTGCGCCTGGTAGCGAATAGGGCGAATTCGAAAGGCGCGCCTGCCACGACTTCATAAAATCGAGCGTGGCTTGACGCTTGGCTTGGTAATACCGCGAAATGCGATCCGACCACGCGCGCGACGACTGATGAATATTGCGGCCCAGCGTGAGCTGGTGCGAGAAGTCGTAGTTGATCACCCATTCGTTCCAGTTGAACTGAAACCAATCCCAATACATTCCCAGTCGCGCGAACAGCCCGCTGGGATGATCGTTGCCGGGCGGGGTGGGATCGAACGTGATCCAGCCGTATCCGGGAAAATAAACTTCGACCCAGCTATGCGCATCGCTCGCGCGGACGATATAGTCTTGCGCCAGGTCGTTGTATTCGCCGGGGAGAAATCCCGTGGCGTAGCGCGCCGGAATGCCCAGCGTCCGCAGCATCACAACCATGGCTGAGGCGAAGTATTCGCAGTGGCCGGCGCGTTTGATGAAAAGAAAATAGGCGAGCGGATCGGGCTGATTCATATCCGAAAGATCAAGCGTGTAGCCGTAGCGCGTGCGAAGGTAGCGCGCGATGTCCGCGGCCTTGTCGTAAACGGTTGAATCGTGCGCGGTGACTTGCGCCGCGAGCTGCTTGATGCGCGGATCGAGCTGCGGCAATTGAAGATATGTGTCCCGCATTTCCTGAGAGTAATCTGCAGGCGCGGCGCGCAGCAGTGCTGGCGGAACGTCGGGAACCTCTGAAATGGCGTCGTAATGCATGTCAAGCGCGTTGTGAAACGGATTGAGGACCGCGCCTGTCCGCGTGATCGTCAGATATCCGCGCATCCCGGGACGAACCGGATTGAAGCCCGGGCCGAAGCGTCCCCAGATCGTCTTTGGATGAGCAGCGAGAAAAATCGCGTCGGTCGCCACGGGTTCCATCAACACCGTATAGCGAAGCAGATAGAAAGTATTCGGCGGCATCGACACGGAGCCCAGGTCATAGCTTCCGGACGCGTCAGCGGTAATGACAACCGAAATGGGATCAGGCGTGAACCAGCGCCTGCCGTCGAAATTCGTAAGGACCATTCCTCGCCAGTGGACGTCCTGCGCGCGTGATGCGTCGCCCGCCACGCGAATGCGCATCACCACCGCGCTGCTTTCCTTGATTTCGCCGATCTCGCCCAATGTCACGTTGTCCGTGAAGCCCGTCATCAACGTCGGCTGCAGATTGAGCGCGCTCATGTAACCGGCTGTGAACCGCGGAATGATGAAAAAAATCACGCCGCCGAGAACGAAAGCGCTCGCCGCCACGAGCACCGACGTCACGCCGAGCGCGCGATGCAGGCTGCGTGCCGCTTCGCTCGTACAATCGAGCGCCGGACATACCGCTCCCTCCGAACTGCGCCGAATTTCCAGAGCCACAAAGCTTGACACGGCCAGCAGCAGAAAAAACGCTAGCGCCACAAGGAAAACCGTATTGACCGTCAGAATCGCCGAAGCCAGCATCGCCGCGAAAGCGAGCAGCGCCAGAAAAACTTGATCGCGCACGGTTCGCGCTGAATACAGCCGTACGAGCGCCGCGAAAATGAGCAGGTGAACCGCAGCCAGCAATCCCGCGTAGAGCATCGGATTGGGCGCGTCCGAGGCGATCAGGCGCGAAACAATCCAGAGGTCTGCGGGGAAGAAGAGAAAGTAACCGAGCACAAGAGCGGTCGCCACGCGGTGCGGAATCTCCGGCGCGCGCCCTCTCCACAATCGAATGCCTTTATAGGCGAGCGCAACCGGCGTGACAATCGAAGCCACGGGATCGAGTTTGCCAGTAGCAACCAGCGCAAGCAGGCCCGTTGCGGTCATCAGGTAGAGCGAAACTTCGAAATAGCGCTGAATGACCGGCAGCGGCTCGGACGCAAATACGCGTGGAGTTGTGGCGGCGCTGCCCATTTTGCGATTTTAACATTGGCGCTCGGCGCAGAATCCGGAAGCAACAGATGAAGCCGCGAACCCGTTACGTCTCCAGCGCGGCGATGGCTGCGTGCGCGATTTTGCGCGTCGCGTTGGAGATGGGCAACCGCGCGAGATTTCGGAGCGGTAGGATTCGACAGGCGGCGACCTCAGGCAAATCCTTCATCCGCGCGAGAAACGGCAGCAAAGTGATCTTGCGAAACGTGACTGTGTGCGCAGCCGCGGGCAATTCGACAAAGGCTTGCTTCCCGAGGCCCAGCGACGCGCGCAAATGTTCCGCCAGTTCGCGCGCCGGATTCCCCGAACCGTTGACTTCCGCAGCCGGGAACTGCCACAGCCGCGAAAAGACCACCGAATCGTGTGCGCCGGGAGTTTTCGTCAGCAAAGTGCGCCCGCTGCGGTCGATCAGAACGGCAGCAGCGATTCGCACATTCGCCGCGCCGCGTTTTTGCCGCGCAGCAGGAACTTCGCCGGTAACGCCAAGCGCTCGCGCTTTGCAATGTCGCGCAATCGGACAATCCGCGCAGTTTGGCGAGCGCGGCGTGCAGATTGTTTCGCCAAGTTCCATCATCGCCTGATTCCAATCGCCCGCCGATTCCGGCGCCAGCAGACTTTGCGCCACGGTCGCAAGATTTCGCCACGTCGTCGGTTCGCGCAAATCTCCGCGAATAGCAAAAAGACGCGCGAGGACGCGAGCAACATTACCATCGAGCGCCGCGAGCGGGACGTCAAACGCAATGCTGAGAATCGCCGCGGCGGTGTAATTTCCGATGCCGGGAAGCCCGAGAGCATCCTCTGGCGCGGCCGGAAATTCCGCATCGTGCTCGCGGACGATTTGCTTCGCAGCGCGATGAAGATTGCGCGCGCGGCTGTAATACCCGAGCCCCGCCCAGTATTTGAGGACCTCGCTCTCTCGCGCTCGTGCAAGCGCGCGAACATCGGGAAATCGCTCCAGGAAGCGTTCGTAATAGGGCAGCACGGCCGCGATGCGCGTCTGCTGCAGCATGATTTCCGCCAGCCACACGCGATACGGATCGCGCCTGCGCCTCCACGGCAGATCGCGCCGGTTCGCGCGATACCATGCGAGAAGTTCGCGGCGAAGTGAGGCAATCTGGCGCGAACGCAGCTTCATGCTGGCAGTTTCCACTCCTTCGCATTGTCGCACGCCCATCGCGGAAAGTGGATAAATCAACGCGTTCGGCGCGATCTTGCGGGCCATCAGCGCCGCGTGTATCATCGCCGCTGCGCAAAAGCGTGCGACTCAGCGCGCCGCTCTCGCGTCCGTCTGACTGGAGTCCTCGATGAAACGCATTGTCTTGACGCTAACTCTGATTCTTCTCTGCGCTCCGCTCGCTGCTGCGCAGGATTGGGCGGCAGCCAAACTCGAAAAATCGCCGCGCCATCGCGAATGGGTCACGGTCAAGCACGGCGATCGTGCCGTCGAAACTTTCGTCGCTTATCCCGAATCCGCTACGAAGACTCCCGTCGTGCTGATCATCCACGAAATTTTCGGCATGACGGACTGGGTGCAGGACCTCGCCGATCAAGTCGCCGCCGCGGGCTACATCGCCGTCGCGCCCGATTTGCTTTCCGGCATGGGCCCGAACAACGGCCGCAGCACGTCTTTCACGCAGAGCCAGGCCATCGAGGCCGTCAGCCATCTGAATCCCGATCAAATCACCGCGGATCTCAACGCCGTCGCCGATTACGCGCTGAAAATTCCTTCATCAAGCGGCAAGCTCTTCGTCGCCGGATTCTGCTGGGGTGGCGGCCAAAGTTTTCGCTTGGCGACGAATCGCTCCGATCTCGCCGCCGCTTTTGTTTTTTATGGTCCGCCGCCTGCGCCAGACGCGATGGCTCGCATCACCGCGCCCGTTTACGGTTTTTACGCCGGCAATGACATGCGCATCGGCGCGACCATTCCTGGCGCGATCTCCGACATGAAGGCTGCGGGAAAAACGTACGAGCCTGTCACCTACGATGGCGCGGGCCACGGCTTCATGCGCGCAGGCGAAGCGCCTGCCGATACGCAGGGTGCCACGCCCGCGAACGCCAAAGCCCGCGACGACGCCTGGGCCCGCTGGAAGAAACTCATGGCTGAATCGAAATAGTACCTTTAATGGCTAAGGGCCTTCTGAACGAGTTGGTACGCGAAGATGCGGTTGTATTCCGATCCGCTGATTCGATGTGGTGCGCCATCCAAATACCAGATTCTTTTAGGCAGCTGGCCTGGACGTATGAGGTCAACATAAGCATGGTGGCTAATAAAACCGCTATTCATGACAAAAGTTAACTGCTCCCCGCCAATTTCGACTGTTACCTTGGAGTCTTCTTCGACAGTAATGTTCAGCGGTTTCGTGACGATCTCGCCTACCACAGGGCGTTTTGACCACCCCTCAACATCGTTGTAGCTTGGACCGGGTGGAATCCGACCGCTCCGCATAGCGAGTTGCAACCTAGCTTGCTCCTCCGGGGTGACTGGTTCAAAGCGCCCGTTTGACCACCTCATCAAAGGTCCATTCGGCTGTAGCTCGTTTGCGTCGTAGAAACTACCGTTAAGAGGTTCAATCCCAGAGGAACAAAAGTTGTCTATCGTATATTGCTGGATCGAATTGGGTGTTACGTGTAACACAAGCATAGAGCAATGACTGACCTCAGGTCCGGAGGCTCCCAGCGGGTAAATTTCCCTGATTATTTCGACGACATACCCCAAATAGCTAAAGTTATAGCCTCGGTCCACCATTCCAATAAAAAAGTACACATTGTCCGAGTTCCAAAATAATTCACCCCCGGCATCAGTGCGGACGGTATGGACTCTCAAAACGAGCGACAGCGCAAGAGCAATCGCCAGCACAGCGAGAACGCGAACCTTCATCTTTTTCGCGGGCTCTGTCATGGCTTATAGCGAATCCACAAAAATAAAATACGACGACGACCACAGCGACGTCGGTATCGACCCCTGCGGCTGGCTGGTGATGACAATCTTGAAGCTGTCCGATTCCGCCGCGAGCGATTCGAGAAAAGCCGCCCCGGAGCCGCCCGTATTCGGCTTGATGTACGCGAGCGTGCGCAGCACTCGATAGATGATGTCGCCCGCCGACGTCATGGACGTGGCCATCTCCGGCGTGCGGAACTGCATGACCGCGCGCGCTTCGTAAAAATGCCATGCGATGCATGCCGCGAGCGATACCGCGCGTTCGAAGCGTAAGTGTTCCGGCGACGACAATTCTCCTTGCTGTTCGCTGTGTCTCAGCGCCGCGGCCGCCGCAGCGCCGAGGCAATTATCCAGCGCAAGCACCAGCCGCCGCTCATCTTCTCGCGCGAATTCGCGCACTTTCAGCCCGCCGGATTTCGCCGAGGCTTTCCAATCCACAAAACGCACGCTGTCCGACGTCGTGTAATCGCGGATCGAATAAAGATCGTTGCCGCGGCCTCGATGCAGGCTCTCGATCTCGCCGCTCAGGAGCGGGAGAATTTCATAAAACTCGTCCGTCGGTTCGACGCGTGGATAAACCACCAGCTCCATCGGCGAATCCACGCGCCGCGTCTTCTCCAGAAAACCGAAAGGAAATTTCGTGCGAATGCCAAAAGCGCTCTGCCGGTAGATGCCGCGCTGCGGGAAAAGCAATTCCACTTTTTGTGAAGCCCATTTCTCGTGAGGGATGTAAGGAAAATAAACTGGCCGCTTCAATATGCCATTCTGTGCATCGTCGCCTGTGCTGACGACGCGTAGCGAAAGCGAAGGCATCATCGCCTTTTCGTTCGCCACGCTCACCGTGGCAAGGATCGGCTGCTCGGCGAAAACGTGTTCCGGCAGGTCGATATTCATGTCGAGGCCGGTCAGCACGATGCGCGAGAGCACTCCCGAGATCAAAATTCCCGCAAGTAAGCACGAAAGAATCATGAAAAGCAGGTTGTTGCCCGTGTTCACCGCGGCGAGCGCAATGACGAACACCGCAGCCAGATAAATCACACCCTCGCGCGTCAGCCGGTAATCAACTTGATAAAGCAGCCAGCGCAGGCCCGTTCGCCGCGCCATTTTCGGCACGATGGCGATGCCCACCCACGCCGCCAGCGCCAGCGCCAGCACAGCCGACAGTCCCGCGAAAACGCTGTGGCCGCTTTCGGCCATCGCCGCGGAGTACAGCGCGAGAAATAGCGCCAGCGTGAGCGTGCTGATCGCGATCCCGAAGTTGCGCCAGCCGGGCTTGTCGCGCTCGCGCCACCAGGTCAGAATTCGTGAAGCGGCCATCAGAGTGGAACGCGTGTGGTTTCGAGGATCTCGGAGAGTATCGCTTCGGCCTGCTCGGATTTTTTGCGTGTGGATGTGTAACGCGTGCTCACGACGACGCGATGCGCGAAAACCGGCAGGATGAGTTTTTTGAAATCGTCCGGCAGGCAGTAATCGCGGCCTTCCAGGAACGCACGCGCCTGCGCCCCGCGATGCAGCAGCACAGCGCCGCGCGGACTGACGCCCAGGCTCAGTTGCTCGGATTGCCGAGTGCGTTCCACAATCTCCAGCGCATAGTCGAGCAAACTGTCGTCTACGCGAACGCGGCTCACTGCTTCCTGCATCGCGCAGACTTCTGCCGCATCCATCACCGCGGAGATCTCTTCCATGGAAGCCGCGCCGCCGCCATTTCGTAAAATGTCTTTTTCGCTCTCGCGGTCCGGATAACCCATGCGAATGCGCATCAAGAAGCGGTCGAGTTGCGATTCTGGCAGAGGATACGTCCCGTGATGCTCGATCGGATTCTGCGTCGCGATCACCAGAAAAGGCTGCGGCAGGGGATGCGTATGATTATCCACCGTCACTTGCGACTCGTTCATCGCTTCGAGCAGCGCTGATTGTGTTTTCGGCGTGGTGCGGTTGATTTCGTCTGCCAAAACGAAATTCGCGAAGAGCGGGCCGGGTTTGAATTCGAATTCTTCGCGCGCCGGATTGAAAACGCTGATGCCGATAACGTCGCTCGGCAGCATATCCGAAGTGAACTGGATGCGCTGGAAAGAGCAGTGAAACGCGCGCGCCAGCGTCTGCGCCAGCGTCGTCTTGCCTGTGCCGGGAACGTCTTCGATGAGCAGATGCCCGCGCGCCAGCAGCGTAATCAGCGCGAGCTGGATAACCTCTTCTTTCCCCTTGATGACGCGTGCGATGGTTTGCTGCAGTTGGCCGATTTGTGGGTTTGTGGTCGTGACCATGGGTTGCATTTTTCCTGCGCTTCTGTGCGATAATTGTTTCGCCGGGCGATTAGCTCAGTTGGTTAGAGCGTTCCCCTCACACGGGAGAGGTCCAAGGTTCAAGTCCTTGATCGCCCACCATTTCGACCCCAAGTTTCTTCGCGGCTCGCGTCGCCTTGGGCGTATGATGACGAGCCGAACTGCAATTTTATCGGAAATTGACGATGACCACGATCTGGCGTTTCCTGAAGGTTTTCACACTAGGCACCTGGCTCGGCGGCATGATCTTCTTCGGATTTGTTGCCGGCGTCTTGTTCTCGCAGCTCAAGAGCATTGATGAGGCCGGCAACATTGTGGGGATTTTGCTCTGGGGCCTGCACATATTCGGAATTGTCGCGGCGATCGTTTTCCTGATTGTGTCGCTGGTCGCGGCGCGCTCTTGGCGCGGGCTTTTTCAACCCGCCTCGATTCTCGTCGAGTTGATGCTGCTCGTTACGCTGGTTTCGCAGGTTTGGATCATGCCGACGATGGATCATCTTCGCACGCAAATGGTTTCGTACATGAACACGCCCGCGAATAATCCTTTGCGCTTGCAGTTCGATCATTTGCATGTACTCTCGGTGCGTCTCGAAACTGGCGTGCTCATTTTAGGAATCATCGCCTTGATTTTCGCGGTGGCTCAGAAGCCTCCTCGCCTGCCCTCCGCGGACGTTGCCAGTGCGATGCCGGTGGAGTCTCCGAGCATCAAATAAATCTTCAGGTAAATCTGCGAAATTCTGCCATTTTCGGTTTGGCTGCCGGACATGCGCGCTTCGCAAGAACACGGTAGAATTGAATTGCCATGATTTTTGTAAACAACATTTCGATGCGCTTCGGCGAGCGAATCCTCTTCGACGAAGTCAGTTGCACGTTCAGCGCGGGGCGCCGCTACGCCGTCACCGGTCCGAACGGCGCCGGTAAAACCACTTTCATGAAAATCCTCGCGGGCGAAATCGAGCCGACGGTCGGTTCGGTTTCGCGGCCGAAAAAACTCGGCGTCTTGAGTCAGGATCAGTTCGCCTTCGACGAATTTCGTGTCATCGACACTGTCATCATGGGCAACGCGGCGCTCTGGAAAGCGCTCCAGGAGCGCGATGCGCTTTACGCCAAGCCGCATGAAGAAATGACGCACGATGACGGCATGCGCCTCGGCGAGCTCGAAGGAATCATCGGCGAAGAGGGCGGCTACACGGCCGAAGCGGATGCTGCAATTCTCCTCGACGGTCTCGATGTGGAAGCGTCGCTGCACGAACGCAAAATGGGTGAGTTGCAGGGCGGACAAAAAGTCCGCGTGCTGCTCGCGCAGGCTCTTTTCGGCAATCCGCGCGCGTTATTGCTCGATGAGCCTACGAATCATTTGGACCTCGATTCGGTTCACTGGCTGCAGGATTATTTGTGCAACTACGATGGCGTGGTCATCGTCATCTCGCACGACCGCCATTTCCTCAATAGCGTCTGCACGCATACCGCCGACATCGACTACGAAACCATCATCATGTACATCGGCGCGTATGACGACATGGTTCTCGCGAAGACGCAGATTCGCTCGCGCATCGAAGCCGAGAACGCGGTGCGCGAAAAAAAGATCGCACAGTTGAACGAATTCATCGCGCGCTTCGCCGCCGGCACGCGTTCCTCGCAAGTCATGTCGCGCAAAAAAGAAGTCGAGCGCCTGCAAGTTTCCGAACTCGCGAAATCCAATATTGCGCGCCCCTATATTCGCTTCGACATGAACAAACCATCGGGCCGCCATCCGCTGGAATTTAAGGCCATCCGCAAAACTTATGGCGAGCGAAAAGTGATTCAGAATTTCGGCGCAAGTGTCGCGCGCGGCGAGCGCATCGCGCTTGTCGGCCGCAACGGCGCGGGCAAAACGACGTTACTGAAATCCTTGCTTCGCAACGCGCCGGGATTCATCGAAGATTCCGATCATCATTTCGCGATCGACTACGGCAACGTCGCCTGGGGCCACGAAGTTGCCGCCGGTTATTTTGCGCAGGACCACAGCGATTCGATCGTCAAGGGCATGACCGTCATCGAATGGCTGCATCAATTCAATCCTGCAGCGACGCAAACCGAACTGCGCGGCCTGCTCGGCCAAATGCTTTTCAGCGGCGAAGACGCTCTGAAACTGACGCAAACGCTTTCCGGAGGCGAGTCCGCGCGGCTGATTTTCTGCCGGCTGATGCTGCAGAAGCCGAATTTCCTCGTCCTCGACGAGCCGACCAACCACCTTGACCTCGAATCCATCAACGCGCTGAACATCGCGCTGCAGCGCTACGACGGCACCGTGCTGATGGTCACGCACGACTACGACGTGATTGACGAAGTGGCCACGCGCATCTGGCATTGCGAAGGCAACGTCCACATCGAAGATTTCAAGGGGCCCTACGCCGATTACCTCGCCTACGCCGAGCAGAAGATGTCGCAAGTCCGCGGCTAGACGCGCTCTTGCGGGGCTTGCGCGGATTTTTCGCCGGCGCTTTTTTGATCTGTCGCGCTTTTTTCCCCGCCAGATCAACCGCTCGCCACATGTACCACGAAGCCACCGTGCGAAAGGGCCGCCAGCGCTCGCCGAATTCAGCGAGTTCGCGCGGTTTGGGAATTTCTTTTTTGCCGTAGGTGAGTGCGAATCCTTTTTGCACGCCGTAGTCGTGAATCGGCAGCACATCCGGGCGGCCGAGGCGGAAAATCAAAAACATTTCGACAGTCCATGCGCCGATGCCGCGCACGGAAACGAGCCGCTCCACGAGTTCCTGATCGGACAGTTTTTTCGCGTCTTCGAGCGTGGGCACGACGCCTTCGATGGTTTTTCGCGCCAGATCTTTCACGGCGGCGATTTTTGCGCCGGAGAGTCCAGCCTTGCGCAGCGCCGGTTTGCGCACGCGCAGGATTTCCTCCGGCGTGGGGCAGCGGCCATTCGCGCCGGGCGCCCCTGAGCCTAGAGCTTTGACGCGCGCGAAAATCGTCGCGGCTGCTTTGCCGGAGATGCTCTGATACGTGATGGCGCGGAGCAGCGCTTCGTAAGGACTCTGCGCCTCTTCGATGCGCAGCTGGAATTCGATGCTCTTCTCGATGACGCGCGCCAGCCGCCGGTCGGCTTTCGAAAGGTGCGCAATGGCTTCGCGGTGATCGAATGGCCACGGATATGCGGCCGCTGGCGTGGTCGCCTCCGGCGTCGTTGCAGGTATCGGTATGGTTGTCGTCATGCCATTTTCCTGGTTGTCATTGCCATCGCCCTGGTTGGAGGCTCCAAATCATAGCGCAAATTTGCGTCCGCCGCCGCGACGATTGGCGGGTGACCAGTGACGACGTCAGTCGTCATAGAGCGCCGCAGGAATACGCGCAGACGATGTGGGCCATCCAATGGTAACGATGACCCGTCTCCGGGTGCCTACTGCCTGATGGCAAACCCCGTCGCCACTATGCTGGCGTCTTGTTCCGCGATGAGAATTTGCTGCCCTCCGTTGGTCAAAGCCAAACTATAGTGCGTGGCCAGCGGCTGGCGGTTCTTCGCCGAAGAAGCCGCGTCTTCGGTCAAGAACAGCGTCGCGGCTCCGGAGCCGTCTGCGTTGATCGTGAATGTCCGGCGCAACCAACAATCGGCAAAGTAAGGATTCTGGCGCATTCTTGACAGATTCAACGCCCCCTCGTTACACTCCGGCGCATTCGGGCTAGAAGTTCGGGATGCGTTGCACGGTCCCGAGCGAGCCCGGATTGCATCATTGAAAGAAGGAGGTTCGAGCTATGAAGAACATCGTTCTCGTACACGGTGGTTTTGTTGACGGGGCTGGCTGGGAAGGCGTCTATAAGATCCTGAAGCAACACGGCTACACCGTCAGCATCGTCCAGAATCCGACCATATCGTTGGAAGAAGACGTAGCAGTTACCAAGCGAACTCTAGCAACGCAGGACGGACCTACAGTCCTCGTTGGCCATTCCTACGGCGGAGCGATAATCACCGAGGCTGGAAACCATCCAAAGGTTTCAGCCCTCGTTTACATCGCTGCCTTCGCTCCAGACAATGGCGAGTCAGTGGGATCGCTCATTCAAAATGCGCCACCCGGCGCGCCCGTGCCGCCGATACTGCCTCCGCAAGACGGTTTTTTGCTCCTCGACAAGGCGAAGTTTCCGGCTGCTTTTGCGGGCGACGTGGAACCGGAAAAAGCCGCATTCATGGCCGACTCCCAGGTTCCGTGGGGTATCGGAGCCACTACCGGCACGATCACCGAAGCCGCGTGGAGGACCAAGCCGGCCTGGTATCTGCTTACCACCGAGGACAGGATGATTCCACCTGACGCTCAGCGCGCCATGGCCAAGCGCGCCGGTGCTACGGTCGTTGAGGTCAAGGGAAGTCACGCCATCTATGTATCGCAGCCAAAAGCTGTCGCAGATCTTATCGAACAGGCTGCGACGAGCGTGAAGACCGCTACCGCTTAGAGACTTCGCTTCGTGCAGACCGAATCTAACGGTGGGTGCCCCATCCTTCGCTGCTCCTAAGAGGGTTGGGTGTGTTTAACGGAGTGTTTCGTGTTTTGAAGCAAGAACAGTTCTGAAAAGGAGAGAGGCGCTCGGGAAATTCACAAGCGCCTCCTCTACTGCGTCAACGTAAACTGTACCTCACCGGATCACCTCCTTCTCGGCATAAATGCCGATGTCGACGAGATGTCGCATGGACCGAGCATACATCGTTATCCGAAAGACGCCACAATAAGTTTCTTTCAATGTACGCGACACGCCGAGTGCAGGGCCGATTGTGTTCCGTTGCTGCCAGAGAGAATGAGACGCGGAGATAACGACGGAATGGGTATTCGCTAAGTTGTTCAGTTTCCGTCGGGTTGCTGTATCTGCAAGTTTCTGCGTGACTTGCTTCTACCTGTGCTAAATCTGCTCGCCTGTACAGTAGTTTTCAGGTGCGCCATAAACTACCCTTCCGGCAATGGGTTCCATCGCACCGGCGCTGGTAAGAGACTTGTTCTGCGACTACTGCGGGCAGGAATTCGAGCCCAAGCACCGGGTGTGTGCAAACTGCGGGAAGGCGCCCACGCGCCAGTGGTTCCAGCTGATGAGCCTCGTGACGCTCTTCGCCGCGGTGGCGTGCAATTCGGCGGTGGGATGGTTTGTGCTGCCGAAGCTCGAGTACGCGCGCCATGCCCGGAGGATCTTCCACGCATGGCTGTGGGTGGACCACAAAGCGGCCATCTACGGATGGATTCCGATCATCGGCGGGTTGCTCGCGTGGGATTACTTCATTTGGCGGCGCGCCAAGCTCAGAGGGACTCGCCCGAAAATCAAGCGCTGGATGACACGAAAGCTGCTGATGTTTGTCTTCGCGGCGGCGGCGACTCCGCTCATTCCGTGGTGGGTGCCCGCAGGGCAGGCGCCGGACCAGTTGCTGTCGCTGATCGGCAGATACCCGGGCCTGCCACCAACGCTGGCGTGGGCGGCTGCTGTAGTCGTTCTGATATCGCTCTGCGGAAACCGGCACACGCGCGATTCACTGCTGGGCAATGGGAAGGTACTGAGCCTCGTCAGCCTGGGCGCGCTCGTGGCCGTGCTGTCGGTCACGGTGGTGGGCTGGTCGCTGACCTACTGAGCGGAGCGCCCCTTGCGCAGCGAAGGACCCTCGCCTCGAAGCTTTGCCTATCGGTGGCGGGGATCTGCTGTTGCCCTTCGTAGGGGCGGAGCTTGCCCCGCCCGTCGCGACTCTCCGAGTCGCGTCTTTGCATGCCGCCCCCCGTCCGCCGCAGACCGAAATAACACCTCCGCTTTTCAGTAGGGCGGAGCCAGCCTGCGCAGGCAGGCTTCAGCTCCGCCGTAAGACAGGGTTGCATTTTCCTCCTTTTGCGCTTCTTCATCCGCGCAAGGTATTCGGTCCGCCCCGCCCGAATTTTTCTGATTTTCTCCCTTGACAAATAGTTAATCATATGGTACATAGTGTATAGCGGCCTGGAAAAACCCAGGCTGCCAACGATAGCGCTGGAAGTATGCAAGGCCACGGCGACGTGGCCTTTTT
>JASHRL010000149.1 GCA_030037355.1 Candidatus Acidiferrales bacterium
AGGCGGCTCTTGTGGAAGACAAGAATGCGATCTGCGTGCTGGATTGTGCTCAGCCGGTGCGCGATGACGAGCGCGGTGCGTCCCGAGAGCAGCCGATCGAGCGCTTCGCGAATCAGCATCTCGGTTCGTGTATCGACGCTGGATGTTGCTTCGTCGAGTATGAGGAAGCGTGGGTTGTGAGCAAGAGCGCGTGCGAAGCTGATGAGCTGACGCTGGCCGACGGAGAGCGTAGCGCCGCGTTCGGAAACCTCGGTCGCCGATCCATGCGGAAGCGAATCGATGAAGCTGCCCAGGCCCACTTCTCCCAGCGCCCAGTCGACCGTCTCGCGGCTGATAGATTCGGTGCCCAGCCGGACATTTGTTTCGATCGTGCCGCTGAAAAGGAACGGATCCTGAAGGACGATACCAAAGAGCCGGCGAAGGTTCTGCAAGTCGAGGTCGCGGATATTCACGCCATCGAGCAGAATTTCTCCGCGCTGGATATCATAGAAACGCAGCAAGAGCTGAATCACCGTCGTCTTGCCTGCACCCGTGTGCCCTACGATGGCCACGTTCTGGCCCGGTGCGACGCGAAAGGACACGTCGCGCAGAACCCAGTCCTCTTCTTTCGGATTTTCGCCGCCGTGGTAGGCAAACCACACATTGCGGAATTCGATTTCGCCCTGCGGAGATTCGAGTGAGACCGTTTTCGCGGCAGACTGCACGGTCAGCGGCTCGTCGAGGAGCTTAAAAATACGCTCAGATGCGGCCATCGCCGACTGCAGGATATTGAATTTTTCGCTCAAGTCCTGAATCGGCATAAAGAACCGCTGCGAATACATATAGAATTCCGTCACCACCCCGATGCCAAGGCCCCTGGCAAGCACGCGCAACCCGCCGAACCAGAAGATCAGGGCGTAGGCTGTCGACGAGAGAAACTCAATCGCCGGATAGAAGAGAGCGTAGGCCAGAATCGCGTCCTTGAATGCGACATTGTATGCGCGGTTCAGTTCCGTGAACTGCTCTCGAGCTTTGCGCTCGCGATTGAAAAGCTGAATTACGGACATTCCGCCAATGTGCTCTTGGAGGAAGGAATTGATTCGCGCGATCGTAGTGCGAATCCGGCGGTTCGCGTCCCGGACACTATTGCGGAACAGCCAGGTCACGCCGAACATCAGCGGCAAGACGGCAAGCGCGGCAAGGGCCAGCCTCCAATTTAATTTCAACATCCACGCAACTGCGGCAATCAGGAAACAGAAATCATTGACCATGGCCACGACACCTGCGGCGAACAGGTCATTGAGCGCATCGACGTCTGTTGTGACACGCGTAACCAGACGTCCCACAGGCGTGCGGTCGAAGAAACTCATCGGCAGCCGCTGCATGTGGCCGAAGATCTGCTTACGCAGGTCGTACATAGTTTGCTGGCCAACGGATTGCATGATGCGCACCTGGCCATACTGGAAGGTGAAGCTCAAAATCAACGTGGCGACGAAGACGAGCGATATCCAAAGGATGCCGTGGAACGCAACGCCCACGGGAATCTTATGGTTCATGGCCGGCGTAATATACCGGTCAATGACTTCCGCGAAGAGGCGCGGGCCTACAAGCTGCAACGGCGTCACGACGATGGTAAGCGCAATGGCAAGGAACACTCGCCACTTGTACGGTTTCAAGTACTGTATGAGCCGCCGCGTCAACTCAGCGTCGTAAATGCGCCCCAGTTTCTCTTCTTCATGATGGGTGCTCATTCTCTGGCCAGCTCTTCCTCGAGCAATTGCTTCTGATATAGCTCCGCGTAATATCCGCCGAGACCGATTAACTGTTCATGCGTGCCGTGTTCGATGATTCGGCCGTCGCGCAGTACGACGATTTGATCGGCGTCCCGCACCGTTGAGCACCTGTGAGAAATCAAGATGGTTGTGCGTTTTTTGAGAACGTCTTCAAGGCCTTGCAGGATTTTTTCTTCCGTATCCGTATCCACGCTGGAGAATGCGTCGTCGAGAATTAAGATTCGCGGATTGCGGATCAGTGCTCGAGCCAGCGTCGCGCGCTGCTTCTGGCCTCCGGACAGCGTGATTCCCCGTTCGCCAACGATTGTTTCGTAGCGGGTTGGGAAATCGGATATGTCTCCCGAGATGCTGGCAATTTGAGCGGCGTCTTCCACTTCATTCAATGTCGCATTTTCAACTCCAAATGCGATGTTTTCGTGGATCGTCTCGCTAAACAGAAATGCGTCCTGGGGCACAAAGCCGATCGCCCGTCTCAGTTCAGCCAGAGGCCATTCGCGAATTGATTTGCCGTCGATGAAGAGCGTGTCGCAAGGGGCTTCCCATAGACGCGCGATGAGGCCCGCCAACGTCGTCTTTCCGCTGCCGGTGGGGCCAACGATCGCAATCGTCGCGCCTGCCGGGATGCGCAGGTTGATATTCTTAAGCACCGGCTCGTTGGCTTGCTCGGTCTTGGCGTTCGTCGAAGGCTTTGAGCCATTTCCGCTTCGCGGCGTGGGATACACAAAAGTCAAATCTCGAAATTCGATTTCGCCATCGATCTCTTCCTGTTTTTCGCTGCGTACTTGCGAGTCGTCAATGCGCGGCGCTGTATCCAGAATGTAGTTCAACCTTCCCATCGAAGCCGCGCCGCGCTGAAAGATATTCGTGACGAAGCCAAGGGCAATCATCGGAAATACGAGAAGGCCCACGAAGGTGTAAAAAGCCGTCAGAGCCCCAAGGGAGATGCGATCCTGCACCACCATTCGGCTGCCCTGCCAGAGCACGAAAAGAATCGAAAACCCGATAATCATCTGTAGCGCGGGGAAAAACATGCTCCACGCACGAATCATGCGGATGTTCTCGCCGACATACTGGCGATTTGCCTCGTCGAATGAGCGCATCTCCGCGGCTTCTTGTCCGTACGCGCGCACAACGCGGATGCCAGTCAGGTTCTCCTGCGCTTTTGCCGAAAGAGTCGCCAACATCGCTTGAATTTTTGCCTGCAACTCGTGAATTACAGTTCCGAAATAGCGGACCACGACAAAAACAAAAGGCACAGGCGTGAGCACTTCGAGCGTCAGCAATGGCGATATTTTCACCATCACGGCGATGGCAACGACCATGCCCACGATGGTATTCGCGCTATACATAACGCCGGGGCCGAGCACCATGCGCACGGCGCTCAAGTCATTCGTGCAGCGCGACATCAGTTCGCCGGTGCGATTTCGCACATAGAATTCCGGCTCCATACGCACCAGTTGCCCGAGGAGGTTATTACGCAAGTCGAATTCGATGTCGCGTGAGATGCCAATCAGAATCCAGCGTGAGGCGAATGAAAAAACGCCCTTGACGATCACCACAGCAACCAGCAGCAGGCATAGGATGAGGACAGTGTGCCCACTGCTCGCTTTGTAGAAGCGGAGGATCGGTCTCAGAACCGTATGCCAGAATGTAGCTCCGGCAGCCGCTCCGGCATTAGGGTTCAGGGTGAGATTCGGCATTGGTTCCGGCGCGCCCTTGAGGCAGTCCGTGATGATGCCGATGATCAACGGCGGCAAGGCGCCAAGAAGTCCCATGAGCAACAATGTGACGAGCCCGAAGATGGTAGCGGCTTTGTATGGCCGAAAGTACGGAACCAGTCGGACGAGTTCCCTCCATGCCTTCGGCTTCTTTTGTGCAGGCTTTACGACGCTGACGGTTTGTGCGGCTGCGCTCAATTTGGTTCTCTCACTTTTGAGGCATGTCGTTGAGTGGTTCCAGTGTCGGCACTTCCATCAGGAATTTGTCGAAATTGCGATCCAGCATTTGGTAACGCTTCTCCTCAGGATTCCACTGCACGCCAAAGGTTTGGATGTACCCACCTTCAGGCTTCTGGACAGGAGTGAAATACATGGTTAGGCCTTTTTGTGGATCCTGTTCGTATTGCAGCCGCCAAGCAGGAACGGATGCAAGAGGCTGACCGCCGAGATAACCTTTCGGATTTTTCATATGCTCATCACAAAGAAATCCTTCGTTCCATCCGTCGCTTGTCTTCTCGATGACCACGGCTCGCGTAATCACTGTTCCCGGAGGCATGTTTTCCGGTTTGATCTTCAGGAGGCTCACGACCAATGCTTCTTGCTTGCCATTCTTCGCCAAATCTCCGTATGCAAGCACTTGCGCTTCTGGACCAAAGAGTTTCTGCGCCGCCTGATCCACTTCTGGCGGATATGCCGGAGCCGCCGGTTGTGCGGCCTGCTGAGACGTTGGATGCGAATCCCCGCCACAGGATGCGAGCAGCACTCCGCACAGGACAGCCACCAGGGAACAGCGTCGCATCGGCCTCCTTTGGATTTCCTTAGAGAGACTGAAATGCCAGAGTGATTTCAACGACGCGATGACTCACCGCGTCACAGGACACTTCCATCGATTGTGGCACATCTTCCCCAGCCCAATCGAAAGAATAGAACAACAATTCTAGCTTGCGCATACCTCTTACGGAAGGGCCGCGTGATTCCGGGTTGCCATAGAGGGCCTCAGCGCGCTGACAAGCGTTTCCGAGCTCTAGGCCGCGACCAGTTCTTAAATTCGCAAGCATT
>JASHRL010000150.1 GCA_030037355.1 Candidatus Acidiferrales bacterium
GCGTCTTCATGGCCGCCAAGAATGGAAATGGCCATTCCGCTCAGGCGCAGGCGCGGCCCCGGAATTTCACCGCGATTGATCGCGTTGCGTACCGCCGTGTCCGCCGGACCCGCACCTTCCGTTCCCATGTCGCGTTCTGCCGTGAAGCCCGCCATCAAATCCGCGCGCGCATTGAGCGTCGCCGTGATGGTGCGCTCAGGAGCGGATTCGTCCACGGTTTGCATGCCCTCGTTGCCGGGATGGAGAAACAGATGGACGTGCGCATCAATCAAACCAGGCATGAGCGTGGTGTCCCCCAGGTCAATCGTCTGCGCATCCGGCGGGTGCGTGACCGAGCTTCCGACTTCGGTGATTTTGTCGCCCTGCACGAGGATTTCACCAGGGCTGATGATTTTGCCCGAGTCGATGTCCAGCAGCCGCGCCGCATGCAGGACGATGGGGTGGTCTGGCGGCGCGTATGTGTGTTCAAAGCCAGTATGCGACGCTTCGCTCTGCGCCGATGCGGTTACGGTTGCAATGAAAAACGAAAGGATGAAAATCGAGATGGCTGTGAAGAAGTTTTTTGTGTTCATGGCGGCAGGATAATACCACTTCGGCGGCGCAGTGGAGAGAATGCGGCGAATGCCGTGCGAACAGCGGATGAAAGGTGTGCAATTCTTATCGATTAGAATTGGCATCGAGTCTTTCTTTTGTGTGAGTTACGAAGATTTCTAATAATTACAGTATCGATTAGAGATCGTCCGGCGGGCGAATGTCTGGCGGCGAAAAATCGCAGGCGGGGTGAGAGATTTTCGCGCGCAGACGAAAAAGGCGGCAAAACGGCAAATCGAAAAATAAGCGATTTTGTGGCGATTAGAAATGCGCCCGTGCTTTGTTTTCTGTAAGTTACGGCGAATTCTAATTCCGCGGTGTGGCGATTAGAAATTACAGTGGGAGTGCGATAGCGAGATCCTAAAGCGGTGGCGGCGGGCTGCGCCACTCGGTCAGAAGTTGATTGCGGCGGTCGCGACGGCGACGCGATGCCACGGCCTAAACTGCTTTGTGTCTTCTCGCTCAACTTTCACTTTCCTTTCAAGGCTAGCCGATCATCGGCAGAGCCGCGCGGGACGCAAAGATGCGCGCGGCGCGCACATAAAAATCATGGGGAGTTATGCGGAAAAATGCAAGGTGTAGTGGTTGTAAGAATGGGCGCTCTTCGACAGGAAAGAAGGCGCAGCGGCGAATGAAACGCTACGCGCAAAGTGGCGATCGTTTGCGTCGAGCACAATCGCAAAATGCGAGGCCGATGCGCCGTATTTCAGAGCTGACTGGCGGATTGCGATTCGCTCTTGGATTCGCGTGCGGCGATGGCGAGGATTGCGTCCAAGCTGCGCGTGACATCGGCTTCAGTCGTCGCCCAAGAGGAGACGCTGACGCGCATGGCCTTGCGCCCTTTCCACAACGTGCCGCCACACCAGCAAGTTCCCTCTTCCTGAATAGCACTGATGATGCGCGCGGTGGAGCCGTCGTCGCCGAAGGAAACGAGCACTTGATTCAGCACCACGTCATTCAGCACTTCGTATCCGGCTGCACGAAAGCCCTCAGCAAACATCGCCGCGTGTCGGCAGGTGCGCTCAATCAAATCAGCGACGCCATCTTTCCCAAGGGAGCGCAAAGCAGCCCAAATTTCTATCGCGCGCGCACGGCGTGAAGATTCAAGTCCCCATTGCATCGGTTCGCGCTTCGACGCGGGATCCGGATAATACGACGCCGTAATTGACATGGCACGGCGCAATGCCTCCGGCTCGCGCACGATGGCGATGCCGCTATCGTGGGGGACATTGAGCCACTTGTGCGCATCCGTGGCCCAGGAGTCCGCGCATGCAACTCCATCGACGAGATGCTTACGCGCAGGGCTAGTTGCAGCCCAGAGGCCAAAAGCGCCATCGACGTGCACCCACGCGTCCAGGGCGTGCGCAATATCGCAGATTTCGCCAACGGGGTCGCAAGCGCCGGTATTCACATTGCCGATCTGAGCGCAGACGATCGCAGGGCCCTGGGTGCGAGGAATTTCCGATGCGCGCATGCGGCCCTGAGAATCCGCAGGAACGACGCGCACGCGGCTACGGCCAAAGCCGAGCAACGCGAGAGCTTTCCACATCGTCGCGTGAACTTCTTCGCCAACAATTATGGTGACTGGCGGAGCGCCGAACATGCCGTCACTTTGGACGTCCCAGCCAGACTTGAGCAGGACGGCATAGCGAGCAGCAGCGAGGGCAGTCACGTCGGCCATCTGCGTGCCGGTGACGAAGGCGCCGCCGCAATCGGGCGGAAGGCCGAGAAGATTCAGCAGCCAAGCGAGGACGACATCTTCGAGATACGCCGACACGGGCGAAAGATCGAACAGGCAGGCATTCTGATCCCAGGCATCAGCGAGCCAGTGAGCCGCGACGGTTACCGGCAAAGCGCCTCCCACAACGCCACCGAAGAAGCGGGCTCCCGCACTGGCGATCGTAGCCGGCGAGCCGATTTGGTCGAGGAGCTTCAGGAGGAAGCGGGGATCCTCTCCGTGCAATGACAGAGGCCCACCCAGAGCAGCGAGGTTATAGAGCGCGTCGCCGGCCACGCCTACATGGCGTTCACGAATTGTTGCGAGATAGCGGCTCGCGCGCGAGGCGGCGTCACTCAAGAGTTGCGTGTATTCATTTTGCGAATGCGAGTTGGGAGATGGTGTTGATTCCATGTGTTCTCTTTCTCTGTAACTAGCACACTTATATTTTAGAGGTTAGAAGATACCGATAGAATGGAAACCTGTCAAATGGAAGATAAGCGGTTACAATAGCAGGAAGGAATTCATGGCCGAACGCTTCCAACTCGTCGCAGGCAACCTGGCTCTGGATTTCGCGAACACGCTCGACAATCGGTACGATGCCGGTCGGTTGGTTGATCTCTTGCCCGATCTTGAGAGGTTACTGGCGTTTGCCGCGCAGTCTGGAATCATTTCGGAGCCTCGGGCGCGCAAACTGCTGCGGAAAACAAGCGCGAGGGAGGGCAAGCGCATCACCGAGCGCGCGACCGAACTTCGCGAGACGCTATACTTTCTGTTTCGATCCATAGCACTGCGCCGTTCGCCGAGCCGATCCTGTTTGCAAACGCTCAACTGCTTCCTGGCGGATGCGCATGTTGTGGATGTCATCGTATGGCACAAGGCGGAATTTGTTCGTCGCCGAGGCGAATCCGCGAAGACGGCCGACGGCTTGCTTTGGCCGATCTTAGATGCCGCGGTCAAATTGCTCACGTCCCCGGACCGCCGTCACATCAGCGAATGCTGCGAAAAGAAATGCCGCTGGTTGTTCCTGGATCGGAGCAAGAACCATTCCCGGTGGTGGTGCGATATGCGGGTTTGCGGCAATCGCGCAAAAGTTCGGCGGTTCCATGCCCGGCGCAGGAAAAAGTAGCTGTCCGATTTCGCGACAGTGCATCCCGCAAACGGACAATCCAGCAGCAGAATTGCAGTCTGGCATGCCATAAACGTTGCTTTCGAAGAGACTTATGCAGCGTCTAATTCGGAAGACTATCTGCGTGTAACTTCGTCGGTTCTGGGGGTGGAGACATGCAAACGCTCTGGCAAGACATACGCTACGGACTGCGAATGCTGGCGAAATCGCCGGCGTTTACGACGATTGCAGTGCTGACGCTCGCGCTGGGAATTGGCGCGAATACGGCGATTTTCTCGTTCACAGATCAGGTGCTCTTGCGAATGCTGCCCCTGCCGAATCCGCAAGAGCTCGTTGTGCTGCGGTCGCCCGGGCCGGATCACGGGCGCACATCCAGCGACGGTGACACCGCGCAATCCTTCTCCTACCCAATGTACAAAGAACTGCGCGACAACAATAAGGTTTTCTCGGGACTATTGGCGTGCTTCGGCGTGGATCTGAATGTGACCGCTCATCAACAGACGCAGAGCGCACGCGGCGAACTGGTCAGTGGGAATTTTTTTCAGACGCTGGAAGTGACGCCAGCGCTGGGACGCGTGTTTGACGCGAATGATGAAACTGCACTCGGAGCGAATCCGGTCGCGGTGTTGAGTTATGGATATTGGACTAGGCAATTCGGCGCAGATCCGGCGATCTTGAATTCACCCATCACCGTAAACGGAACGGCACTGACTGTTGTCGGCGTGGCGCGCAAGGGATTCGATGGCGTACAAGTTGGCCGGATGCCGGACATTTACGTTCCCATTACCATGCATTCGCAGATGTCTCCGGAGGATGGGCTCTCGCTGGATCAGCGCACAGATCACTGGATCGCGTTGATGGGACGGCTAAAGCCGGGCATCACGCGACAGAGCGCGCAAGCCGCGCTGCAACCCCTTTACGCGCCGCTGCTGGAAGAAGACGCCAAGCTGCTGAAGCTAAATCCGACGAGCGCGCACTACAAGGAGTACATGGCGAAGCCGCTGCAACTGGAGGATGGGTCGGGAGGACGGCAGATTTTGCAGCAAGGGGCAAAGGAGCCGCTGCTCGTGCTGATGGGCATGGTTGGATTGGTGCTGCTGATCGCGTGCGCGAATCTGGCGAGCCTGCTTGTGGCGCGCGGCGAAGCGCGGCAGCGGGAAATTGCCGTGAGGCTGGCGCTCGGCGCGGGACGCTCACGATTGATTCGGCAACTGCTCACGGAAAGTTTGTTGATTGGGATCGCCGGAGGCGCGGCGGGAATTGCGCTGGCCTCGTGGTGCCTGAATGCGATGGTGAGCGCAGTTCCTGCGGATGTGGGAATGACGGGACTGGAAGGCGGGCTCGATCCGCGCGTCCTGTGGTTCGCTGTGGCGCTGACGGTGCTGACCAGCGTGCTCTTCGGACTGGCGCCGGCGATGCGCGCGACGCATGTGAATCTGCAAACGACGCTCAAGGATCAAGGCTCGAGTGTTTCCGAAGGGCGCTCGAACATCCGGCTGCGCAAAGTGCTGATTGTTTCGCAGGTGGCGCTGACGGCTGTGCTGCTGGCCGGGGCGGGACTGCTGGCGCGAACGCTGACGAATCTGGAGCACACAAATCTGGGAGTCAACGCAGACAACATTTTGCAATTTTCCGTCGAGCCGGATTTGAACGGGAATTCCTCGGCGCAAACGATCGCCTTTGCCGACCGCGCGCGCGAAGCGATTGCGGCGCTGCCGGGAGTGCGTTCCGTAAGCGCATCGTGGATGTCAATTTTCTCGGATGACGATTCGTCATCCAACGTCACGCCAGAAGGCTATGCGATGCATCCAGACGAAGACACCAACGTGCAGTATGACTTCGTTGGCCCGGATTATTTCAAGACGATGGGAATACCGCTGATTGCGGGACGAACGTTCACGAACGCGGACAATATGACAAGCGCGGAAGTGATCGTCATCAACCAAAAGCTCGCGCGGCGATTCTTCGCCGGGCGGAATCCGATAGGACTGCATATCACGCGGGGCGCCGGCAACAGCAACAAGAATCCGCCGATGGAAATCATCGGTGTGGTGGCAGACAGCAAATGGGACGGGCCGCGGGACACGATCCAGCCGTTTCTCTACCAACCCTATTCGCAACGAGCGGATTTGGGCGCACTGACGTTTTATGTGCGCACGGAACGTGATCCCGGGCAAATGGCGGCGACGCTGCATGCGACCATCGGGCGATTGGACCCCAATCTGCCGATTAATGATATGCGCACTCTGACCGAGCAGCTCGGCGACGAAATGTTCAATGACCGGCTGGTGGCGATTCTGTCGATTTCGCTGGCGTTGCTGGCGGCACTGCTGGCCGCGCTGGGGCTTTACGGCGTGCTGGCTTAT
>JASHRL010000151.1 GCA_030037355.1 Candidatus Acidiferrales bacterium
ACCAAAATCCGCAGCAGGGCCCCAAGTATCATTGGTGCCTGTACTCGGACGGTGAAGTCCCTTTTCACATGAAGCCATTGCAGGTGGAGCGTCGGCATCTTCAGATATTTCTTAGGCAATTATCGCGTCGATTTACTGGGATTCTCCGCAGACGTTGATCCCTCTGCTTGTCCCATCGCTTCTCCCCCTGTAAAATGTCCGTTCTTTTCGCGCGCTTATCAGGGGCTCCGCGATGTTTCCGATTCTTAGGGGGTCGGAGCTTCAGCTCCGACATAAAGGCTTGCCCTGTTTCGAGGGGCATTAGCCCCTGAAGCGTCGCGCACGGCTATGTTTTGTGGGTCGCGGTTTTAACCGCGACAAAAAATCTTTGTAGTAATGGCGGCTTTAGCCGCTGAAGTACGGTTTCGCAGCCCATGCCCAAATCCTGCGATGCAATCATCATCGGCGGAGGCCACAACGGCCTGACCAACGCGGCCTACCTCGCCCGCGCCGGCAAAAAAGTCCTCGTCCTCGAACGCCGCTACGTTCTCGGCGGCGCCGCCGTCACCGAAGAAATCATCCCCGGATTCAAATTCTCCGTCTGCTCTTACGTCGTCTCGCTCCTGCGCCCGGAAATCATTCGCGACCTCGATCTCCCGCGCCACGGCCTCGAAATCCTCCCGCTCGACGGCACATTCACGCCCATGCCCAATGGTGACCATCTCTGGCGCGTCAACGATCACGCCAAAACGCGCCGCGAACTCGTCCGCCATTCCCGCCTCGACGCCGAGGCCTACGACGAATTCGGCAAAGCCATGCTTCAGATGTGCCGCTTCGTCAAGCCGCTTCTCGCCATGACGCCTCCCGATCCCACTTCGCTCGATCCGCGGGGCCTCAAGAAACTTATGTTTCTCGCCCGCCGCTTCCAATCTCTCCCTGCCGAAGACAAATACAATCTCGTCCAGCTCATGACCATGTCCGCCGCCGATTTCCTCGACCAGTGGTTTGAAACAGATGTTCTCAAGGCCACCATGTCCGCATCCGGAATCATCGGCACATTTCTCGGCGTGCGTTCTCCCGGCACCGCATACGTCCTCCTGCATCATTATATGGGCGAAATCGACGGCGCATTCCGCGCCTGGGGATTCAGCCGCGGCGGGACCGGCGCAATTTCCAACGCCATCGCCGACGCCGCCCGTGAAGCTGGCGTCGAAATTCGCACCGAAGCTCCCGTCGCGAAAATCCTCACGCGCAACGGCCGCGCCATGGGCGTGGTGCTTCAATCCGGCGAAGAAATCCATGCCAAAATCGTCTCCTCCAGCGTCGATCCCAATCTCACATTCCTGAAAATGATGGACGCCAAAGATCTCCCCGCCGAATTCGTCGACGAAGTGAAGCGTTACAAATATCGCGGCTCATCCGGCAAAGTAAATCTCGCTCTCGACGCGCTTCCCGAATTCACGTCCGCGCCCAAGCACAACGGCTCTGCAAATTCGAATCATCATCTCCGCGGCGCAATTTCCATTTCGCCTTCCGTCAACTACATGGAGCGCGCCTACGATCAGGCCAAATACGGCGAATTTTCCCATCACCCCTACATCGACATGGTTATTCCCAGCCTCACCGACCCCTCAGTCGCGCCTCCGGGCAAGCACGTGCTCTCCTGTTTCGTGCAATATGCGCCTTACAAACTGAAAAACGGCTCCTGGGATCAGCGCCGCGAAGAATTCGGCAACGCTGTCATCGACACCATCTCCGAATACGCGCCCAACCTGAAAAACATCATCATCGGCAAGCAAGTCCTCACTCCCTGGGACATCGAAGATCAAATCGGCCTCACCGAAGGCAATATTTTTCAGGGCGAACTTTCGCTCGAACAGCTTTTCTTCCTGCGTCCCGTCGCGGGCTGGGCTCGTTATCGCACGCCGGTGAAAAATCTCTATATGTGCGGCTCCGCGACGCATCCCGGCGGCGGCATCATGGGCGCTCCCGGCCGCCTCGCCGCCCTCGAAATCCTCAAAGATATGGGGGCTCGCTAACCCGTGCCCGCCCTCGCCGTCATCATGCCGGTTAGCAGTTTAGGAGGTGGGAGCCTGCCTGCGCAGGCAGGCTTCAGCTCCCACGAAAAGCAGCGCTCTTCAGGGGTTTCAACCACTGAAGCGAATGTTTCTTTACGCTGTCATTCCCAGCCTACTCGCCTAGGCGAGCCTGCCCGACAGTTTCTTGTCGCACTGAACGAAGAGCCTGCTGTTGCCTTTATCCTCCGCCTCACGGCAGCGCTTTGGCCAGTTGGCGTGTGCGCATTATCCCGAGGCCGGCTTCGCATTTCAGGAGACGCTGCCGAGAGCCCTGCTTTTGCCTTGCATTTTCGTAGGGGCGGGGCTTGCCCCGCCTGCACCGGCCTGCCCTGGCGGGCGACGCTCCGCGTCGCGAGCATTCGATGCCGTATATCGGGCATCGCGAGGGACCTCATTTCTGTTTTGGCAGTGGTAGGGCCCGATCGATTTTATCGGGCCGTCGCCGTCCACCGGACGGCGCTTGCACCGGTTCGGCAAGCCAGAGGACAGCTGTGGTGCCAACTCGCACTCTTAAACGCGGCTTTAGCCGCTGAGGTTCGTCTTACTTATGAACACGCGTGACGTCATTATCATCGTTGGTCAGCCGGCGATGGTTTGTGGGTCGCGGCTTTTTACCCTGAGCGGTTTCGCGAAGGGCAGCCGCGACGTCAGGCGGCAAAGTTAGGGCGGCTTTGGCCGCTGAGGTTCGTCTTACTTATGAACACGCGTGACATCATCATCATCGGCGCCGGCCAAAATTCTCTCGTCACT
>JASHRL010000152.1 GCA_030037355.1 Candidatus Acidiferrales bacterium
TATCGGCGGGGAAATCGGGCAGGAACGAGCGCTTCGCGCGCTGCGCATGGGCGTGGAGATGACCGCGCAGGGATATAACGCATTCGTTTGCGGGCTGACGGGCACAAGCCGTGGCGGAATGATTGTGCGCATGATTGAGAGCATCGAGCCGAAGACGCTGCCATCGCTGGACCGCTGTTACGTGAACAACTTCAAGAACGCGGACCGGCCGCGCCTGCTCACGCTGCCACCCGGACAAGCAAATTCGTTCCGGAAGGAGATGGAGTCTGGAATCGAATTCCTGCGACGACGAATTCCGCAAGTGTTCGAAGGGGAGCCCTTCCAAAGGCAAAAGTCGCGCATCGTCGACCGCTACACGCAGCGAGAAAAGGAATTGATGGACGATTTCACGCGGCGAATCGCGCGCGAACAATTCGCGCTCGGACGAATGCAAGTGGGCGCCGTGGCGCTGCCGGAGATTTTCCCGGTCCTCGAAGGACAGATGGTGCCCATCGAGGAGGTTCCGAAGCTCGTGCAAGAAGGAAAAATCGAAACGACGGCGGCGGAGGACCTCGAACGGAAGTACGACCAATTCCGGCAGGAATTCACGGTGGTCTACCGGAAAACGCTTTCGCTTTCGCGCGAGCTGGCGAGCGAGATGAGCTATTTGGAACAGGAAGCCGCGTCAGTACTCGTGGACGGCGTGATCGAGGAGCTGAAGGAGAAATATCCGAACGGGCACATCGCGGAGTATCTCGAAGAAGTGCGGCACCACATTTTGGACAATCTGGACCCATTCAAGGAGCGCGAAGGAGAAGACGAGCAGCCGCCGTCGGAGGGCGGCGGGAGCCCGCGGACGGACCGATCGGAACGCGATCCTTTTCGCGTCTATGGCGTGAACGTGATCCTTTCGCACGGAGAGCAGGAAAGTTATCCGGTAATTTTCGAGACCATTCCGACGTACGCGAACCTGTTCGGCACGATTCACCGCAGCTACGATGCACGCGGCGGATGGAATTCGGACTTCATGGATTTGCGTGGAGGCTCGCTGCTGCGCGCCGACGGCGGCTTCCTGATCATGTACGCGCTGGACACGCTGACGGAACCGGGCGTGTGGCGAACGCTGAAACGCACGCTGAATCACAGCAAACTCGAAATTCAGCCGGTGGACATGTTTTTTCCATTCAGCACTCCGGCGATGAAGCCGGAGCCGATTGATGTGCGCGTGAAGATCATTTTGATCGGCGACCGCGAAATGTACGAGCTGCTTTACAACTTCGAAGACGACTTCAAGAAGATTTTCAAGGTGCGCGTGGAATTCGACGAGGAAATGAAGTGGGGCCCGGAAGTGATCGAGCATTACTGCGGACGATTGCGCAAGCTCTGCGACGACGAGAAGCTGCTGCCCTTCGACCGCGAAGCGATTGCGGTGCTGATGGAGCACGGCGTGCGGCAGGCGGGGCGGCGCGGCAAAGTGACCGCGAGGTTCTTCGACATCGCAGACGTGGCGCGCGAGTCGAGTTACGCGGCGCGACAGGGAGGCGCGAAACTGGCGACCGCGGCACATGTGCGCGAAGCATTGGAAGCGAAGATTCAGCGGCACAACCTCGTCGAGATGAAAATTCAGGAGATGATCGAGAAGGGGCTGCTGCTCATCGACGTGGATGGCGAACGGGTCGGGCAGGTGAACGGGCTGAGCGTCCTCGAGCTGGGCGGATACGCCTTCGGTAAGCCAGTGAGAATCACGGCATCGGCAGCGCTAGGCAAAGCGGGAATCATCAATATCGAACGAGAATCCAATTTGAGCGGCCGTTTCCACGACAAAGGCATGCATATTATTTCGGGGTATCTGCGACGAACGTTCGCGCAGGACAAACCTCTCTCGCTGGCGGCGAGCGTGTGCTTCGAGCAGTCATATTCCGGAGTGGATGGCGACAGCGCGAGTTCAACGGAGATTTATGCGCTGGTTTCCGCACTCTCCGGAGCGCCGATCCGACAAGATTTGGCCGTGACGGGATCCGTGAATCAGCAGGGGGATATTCAGCCGATCGGCGGAGTGAACGAAAAAATCGAGGGATTTTACGATGTATGCCGTGTGAAAGGACTGACCGGAAAGCAAGGCGTGCTGATTCCGATTGAGAACGTGGATGATTTGATGTTGCGCGAAGACTTGATTCAGGCGGTCGCGACCAGCAAATTCCACATTTACCCCGTGGCGAGGATTGAAGAAGGAATCGAGATTCTCACCGGCACGAAAGCTGGCAAGCAGAATGCGAACGGGAAGTTCGAAGAAGGAAGTGTTTTTGCGCTGGCTGACGCGAGGCTGCGCGAAATGGCCAAGACCCTCAGCGAATACGAGTAACAGAGCCGCGAATTTGTTTTGCCGCAGAGTTAATCTCTTGCCCCGCCGATGCAGTTAAGACACTTCCCGAATGAGAACTGCCGCCGACGATTTTTGGGCTTATTCAATGCGTGGAATTGGCGAAGTTCGAGGAGACGCGTTCCCGGCCTAAAGCATTGGCTTTAACGTGAACGTGAAGGTGATGAGTTTGCCGTTGCGGCGCACGGTAAGGACGTGCTGGATGCCATTTTGGCGCAGGAGAGCGCGGACG
>JASHRL010000153.1 GCA_030037355.1 Candidatus Acidiferrales bacterium
TAAAAGTAAAAGTTCGCGCTGGCGCCAGTTGTTCCGTGAACGTTTCCCGCCCAACAACTATTTCCGTCTCCTGATTGCCAATCAGCGGATGCGGAAAATCAATGAAACACCGCACGCGAAATTCATCCGCGGGATAAATCCCGATGTGCCGGTCGCCTTCGGAAATTTCCAGCGGCTTCAGCACCTTCAGATATTTCCGCTGCCGTCGCAATTGCCGTACGCCGGCCTTCTCCAGCATCTCCATGAACGGTCGTGCCGACCCATCCAGAATCGGCAATTCCAGTGCGTCAATTTCCACATACACATTGTCAATCCCACAGGAGTAAAGCGCCGCAAGTAAATGCTCCGTGGTGGAGAGGAGCACGCCGTTCTTCATCAAGCTCGTCGCATAGCTCACGCGCTCCACGTTCCGCGCATGCGCCTCGATTTCGAAATTGTCCAAATCCACGCGCCGGAAGACGATCCCCGTGTCCCCCGGGGCGGGCACAAGCCGGATATGCGAACGCACAGCCGTGTGCAGACCCACGCCTTGCGTTTCCACCGGTCGAAGAATCGTCAGTTGATTCGGCATAGCCAACCACAATTATAGGAGCATTCGAATGGCCGCACGCCGAGAAGTTAAGCACAGTTTATTCAATACGTTACAGATTCAAATACGTCGCTAAGAATCGCGTTGTTGCATTAAAACAACACTGGACGGGATCGAGCTGTCACTCAAATTGGACACTTAGGCGCATCGCGATCTGCCACTATCCGGGTTCGTGCACGCTCAAATCGCGCTAGCTTGGCGGCGAGGTCCCATTTTCAGCTTTTCAACTGCTACGGTTGTTTCGCGCTGCGACCGCAGGTAAAATGAGCTTTTGCAGGAGTCTGATTTGGCTGCTCCGTTCACCATTCTGTCCAATTCGCCGACGCTTCCTCCCGACGCCCATCCTCGCCCAGCGTGGCTGCGCGTGAAATTCTTCGGCGGCCCGAATTACCAGGACCTCAAGCGCATCATGCGCACCAATGATCTGCATACGGTCTGCGAAAGCGCGCGCTGCCCCAACATGGGCGAATGCTGGGAGCATCGCACCGCGACATTCATGATTCTCGGGAATATTTGCACGCGCTCCTGCGGCTTTTGCGCCGTGCCTTCCGGCAAGCCGATCGGCGCGCCGGATCCAGAAGAGCCTGCGCGTGTCGCAGAAGCAGTCGAGAAGATGGGTCTGCGCTATGCCGTCGTCACCTCCGTCGATCGCGACGACCAGCGCGATGGCGGCGCTGGCATTTTCGCGCGCACCGTCCAAGCGATCCACGAACGCGTCCCGGGGTGCAAAGTCGAAGTTCTCATTCCCGATTTTCGCGGCAATTGGGAGGCGCTCGCCATCGTCGTCGCTGCTGGGCCGGAAGTTCTCGATCACAATATGGAAACTGTGCCGCGCCTGTATCGTCGCGTGCGTAAAGGCTCAGTCTATGAACGTTCTCTAGAATTGTTGCGCCGCGCCAAAGAGATGGCGCCCGCGATGCCCACGAAAACGGGCATGATGCTCGGCCTCGGCGAAGAGCGCGACGAAATTCTCGGTGCCATGGAGGAAATTGCTCGCCAGCGCGTCGACATTCTCACGCTCGGCCAATATCTACAGCCCACGCGCGAGCATTTGCCGGTCGTGCGCTTCGTTCATCCTGATGAATTCGCGGAGTACAAGTGCCTCGGCGAACAGATGGGTTTCAAGCACGTCGAAGCCGGCCCGCTCGTCCGCTCGTCCTATCACGCCTTCGAACAAGAAGCGGCTGCGCGAACCTGATATTTTCTTTGTTATTGCAGCGTACCCAGGAATTTCTCCGCAATTTGCTTTACGTGCGCCGCGCACTCGGCATCCGAAATATCGAGACTCTCCGCCTCGCGGAAATCCACGTCAGCCAGTTCCTTACGGCCTAGCTCAGTGTACAAGTTCGCGCGCAACAACAGAAAAATCGGATTGCGCGGATATTTTTCGACGAGCGGCTGCAGAGTTTCCAGTGCCTGCTCATATTGGAAATCGTACGTCCGCAGATTTTTCGCCAGATAAAATCGCGCATCCACGGGCGTCAGCTCCGCGTGCTCCATCGCATTCGTGAGTTGCGCGATTCCTTCTTTCTTGCTTCCGCCCGGAATTCCCATGAAAAACCGCAAAATCTTCACAAAGCTCGAAAGCGTATCAATATAATAGTTATAGAGGCCGAGTCCCGTATCTTCATCCGCCAAAGATGGATCGAGTTTCTGGGCGCGCAGAAATTCCGCCCGCGCCTGAACCCCTGCGCGCGCCGTATTTCGCCTCTCCGAACGCAAGCCATAGAGCCTCGCCTTCAGCGCCCAGCCGAGACCGGCGTAAATGTGCATTTCCGCCGAGTCGTTCTCTTTAATTCTCGCCTCGGCGAGTTGCACCGCCTTGTCCGCGAGCGCCAGATATTCTGCGTCTCCCGGTTGCTTCGAGCGGCCCCACGCATCAATCATTCCGTATTTCACGTCCAGGTTTTGGCAATACATCTCCCACCAGCGCGCTTCTCCTTCGATTAAATATCCAAGTGGCTCGTCGGGGTTTGTTTGCTCAATTTGCCGCGCCTGTGCGATACCACCGGCAAAATCGCCGCCGTCAATTGTTTCGATGGCTTCTTGCGCATCCGCGGAAACCGCAATTTGCCCGGATGTTTTGCCGCCCGAAAAGAAATGCGTCCTCGCTCGAGCCGATGTCGGCGTTGTAGCTAAAAGGAGGGCAAACCAAAGGAATGTTGCGATCCTCATTCCATAATGCGCGGGTCGCGCGACCGGGGAATCCACCGAACAAGCCATGCGGCTGTAACGTACATCACGAAACACTCGAGCGCAAACGGAAGAAATCCTAGATAACCCAGCGTCGGCATCTCGAAAATTTTGTCATGCTGCATAATCGGAAAGATGTAGTGCCATTTCGCCGCCGCCCAGTAGTTCCAGAATTCCCAGAGCCAGCCGCACACCCACCCCGCCGCCAGCAGCGAATAAAATCGCGCACGCCGCCCCCAGGAAATGTCGCCGAGCAGCGACGGCAGGCCGAGCCGGTAATTCAGTGGATCGAGCGCCAGATAAAATCCCACCCACACCAGCGCGAAAAGATAAGCCGCAATGTGCCGCGGCAGGATCAGGGGCAGCCCCAGGCAAATCACGCCGATGCCCATCATGTTGCGGCAGACCTTCGGCGAAATCGTCACATCTTCGCGCCGCTTGAACCATCCAAATGATTCGACGAGCTCCGCCGTCTCCAGAATCCCCGGTGTAATCGTCGCGAACGACCAGCAATATCCCAGTAATCCCCAGACCATCTCCCGTGGCACACCGGTATACGTCCAATTCTCAAGCCGCAGGTTGTAGGCCTCGAAAATCAGCCACAGCGGAACCGACAAGAGCGCCATCTGGAAAAAATCTCTTGGCGCATTCCGCAGCCGCGAACGCCCTGTCACCGCCCATACCGCGGAATCGACAATCAGCAGGTACGCCGACCATGCAATCGGCGTAAAAAATGTCGCTACAGGCTCGATGCCGCGAAACATCAGCCATTCCGCGCCCGCAAGCGCGGCAATCGCAAACCAGCCCGAAAGCGGATAACGCTTCTTGCGGCAGCGCAAGAATTCCAGCACCAGAATCGCCAGCGTCGCCGAGGTTACAATGACGCCAAGTTTGACCATGACGCCAAAAGTGTAGCGCAGTTCCCGCGAACTTTATCGCCGGTGCCTTCGCGTTCTTTGCTATCCTTTGGCGCCCGACGTCATCTCATGCATTAGCAATGAACCAGCCCGGAAAACTCGACCGTGCCCTCGGCCTGAGAGAAGCCACCGCTCTCAACATGATCGACATGGTGGGCGTCGGCCCGTTCATCGTTATTCCTCTTGTGATCAAAGACATGGGCGGTCCGCAAAGTTTGCTCGCCTGGGGCGTCGGCGCCGTTCTCGCGCTCATTGACGGCTGTGTATGGGCCGAACTTGGTGCCGCCATGCCTGAAGCTGGCGGCAGCTACGTTTATTTGCGCGAGGCCTACGGTCCCGCGAAGTGGGGCCGCCTGCTTTCATTCCTCGTGATTTGGCAGACGATTTTTCAGGCGCCGCTCGTCATCGCTTCGGGGGCGATTGGCTTCGCTGAGTATCTCGCCTATCTCATGCCCCTCGGCTACTACAGCCAGAAAGCCGTCGCAGGAGCCGTGGTGATTGCCCTCGCGATTTTGCTCTATCGCCGCATCACGAGCATCGGCAAGATCTCCATGCTCCTGTGGATTGGCGTGTTTGGAACGATTCTTTGGCTCATCGCCGCCGGCGTCACGCACTTCCATCCTGCGCTCGCCTTCCGCTATCCCGCCCACGCCTGGAGTCTCAACTGGCTCTTTTTCGCCGCGCTTGGCAGCGCGACCGTGCAGACGATTTACACCTATTGGGGCTACTACAACGTATGCTTTCTCGGCGGCGAAATCCGCCAGCCGGAGCGGAACATTCCGCGCGCAATCTTCCTTTCCATCATCGCCATCGCCATTTTGTATCTCGCGATGCAAACGTGCATTCTCGGCGTCGTTCCGTGGCAGGAAGCGCAGCATTCCGAATTCATCGTCAGCCTATTTTTCCAGCGTATTTACGGCCCACACGCGGCGCAATTCGCCACCATGCTCATTTTATGGATCGCTTTCGCCTCGCTTTTTTCTGCGACGCTCGGCTATTCCCGCATTCCTTATGCTGCCGCTCTCGATGGCAATTTCTTCTCCGTCTTCGGCCGCGTCCATCCCACAAAGCATTTTCCGCATGTTTCGCTGCTGACGCTCTGCGCCGTCGCCTTCATTTTCAGTCTGTCGTTCCGGCTCGAAACGGTAATCACCGCGATCGCCGCCATGCGTATCCTGGTTCAGTTCGTCGGCCAGGCTGTCGGCGTGATTTTGTTGCGCCGCCGTTGGCCGAGCGGCCGCCTGCCCTTCAAAATGTGGCTTTTCCCGATTCCCGCCGGAATCGCTATAATCTTATGGCTCGCGTTGTTTGCAGCGACGGGTCGGCGAATGCTCTTTGGCTTGTTCGCCATTCTTGCTGGTGTGATCGTTTTTTTGATTCGGTCGAAGCAATCCAACCGATGGCCCTTTGCGGAGGCAACAGAATGAAAACTCGGGGGTACACAAATCTCGCGGCTGCGGTCGCCGCAATCTTTTTCTTGTCTCCGGCGGTGCGGGCTCAATCCGTCGCTCAGGTTGTCGATGCCATCGACCATGCGCGCAACACCACGCGCGTTCTTTATGTCACGGCCCATCCCGATGATGAACACGCCGCCGTTCTTACCTATCTCTCCAAGGGTCTCGGCGACGATGTCGCTCTCTGCTCCACGACGCGCGGCGAAGGCGGCCAGAATGCCATCGGCCCCGAGCTTGGCCCCGCGCTCAAGATCCTTCGTACGGATGAGCTTTATCGCGCGACGCAAGACTATGGCGCTGAGCTTTTCTTCACGCGCGCGCCCGATTTCGGCTTCTCCAAGAGCGCCGACGAGACTCTGCGCATCTGGAATGGCATCGGCAAAGAAGATCTTGTCCGCGTCATTCGTACCTTTCGTCCAGACATCATCATCAACCAATGGGGTGGCGTGCATTCCGGCCACGGTCAGCATCAAGCTACCGGCATCATCACTCCACAAGCCGCAGCAGCGGCCGCCGATCCCACGCAATATCCGGATCAGCTGAAAGAGGGCCTGCGTCCCTGGACCGTCGCGCACGTGTTGCAGTACGCTCGCAGCGGCGAAGAAAATCAGGAGGGCGTCGTCAAGCTTCCCATCGGCGAAATCTCTCCGCTCTGGGGCCAGAGCTACTCCAATCTCGCCATGGTCGGCTTCGCCAACCATCGCTCACAGGGCATCACGCGCATTCTCGATTCGCCTTTTTTCAGCCGCCCGGTTTCGCTGATTGATCCTCAGGGCGGAACCATCACCATGGACGACTTCACGCAGTCGCTCTTCACCATTTCCAAGAACGCGAGTCAGATGGAAGTTCCTCTCGGCGCGGCCGATGGAGCGCTTTTGGCCGCGCGGCAGTCTGCTCTTCGTTTGGACTGGCCCTCCGCCGTGAAATATCTCGCCGCCGCCGGAAAAGAAATGGAAAAGGCCATTGAGCAGGCTCGCAACTCCACGACCACGGATGCCGATGTTCTTTGGCAGTTAAGGCAACAGCGTCAAAAGATCGATACCGCGCTGGCCGATGCTGCGGCTCTCTATGTGAATGTCGAAGCGGATCAAAATGCGCTTGTTGCGGGCGGCAATTTTTCCGTGCGCGTCACGTGGAGCTCTCGCAGCGATGTCGGCGCGGATATCGCCACTCCCTCGCTCGAAACTCCTCAGGGCTGGAAGGTCACGCCAGCCGCTCCCAAAAGCGACCAGCAAACTTCCATCTCCGAGATGTCATTTCAAGTGAGCATCCCCTCCGACGCCACGCCTCCCACATCCCCGCAGGACGCAATTTTGCCTTGGCCTGCTCCTCTCGTCGAAACGCACATCACCGGCACAGCCGACGGCTATACATTCTCGATCGAGAAGCCCGTCATCTCCCGCGACTACACTTCGACCACCGTCGAGACGATGCCGCTCGAACTCGTTCCCGCCGTCACGCTCACCGTCGACCCGCAGCAGATCATGTTGCCTGTGAATCGTCCGGCGAAAACATTTCAATTGCTCATGCGCGTCAGCTATCACGGAGCTGCTGCCGCTCAAGTCACGCCCGGCGTGCTCACTCCGGACGGTTGGACAGTTGATTCCGTTCCGCCCATCACGTTTGCCAAAGCAGGCGACCGTCTCGTGCGTTTTTCCATCACGCCTCCCGCCGGCATTTCCGAATCAGCGTACGTTCTGAAACCCTACGCGCAGCTGGACGGCCAAACTTTCGCCACTTCTTACGAGGCTTTGCCTTCGCTTCCTTCGCGCCACGTCAGCGAGCCGGTCATCGTCTCCGCGCACGTGCTCGACCTCACGATTCCTCCGCATCTTCGAGTTGGTTACGTTGCTGCGGGAATCGATCCTGTGCCGCAGTCCTTGCAGCAGCTTGGCATCGACGTCGATATGCTCGACGAAGCCGCTCTCGCCTTCGGCAATCTCAGCCAGTATGACGCCATCGTCGTCGGCATTCGCGCCTATGAACTGCGCCCCGACCTGATGAGCGCGAATAACCGCCTGCTCGACTACGTCCAGCACGGCGGCACGCTCGTCGTCCAGTACGAACGTGATTTCGCGTGGGATAAGCTCTTTCCCGCGCCCTTCCCGGCAACTGAAGGTAAGCCGATCGAAGGACGCCCCGGCCAATACACATCTGCTGAGCGCGTCACTGACGAAACCGCTGCGGTTCGCTTCATCGATCCGTCCGATTCTCTGCTGAATTTTCCGAATCGCATCACCGAAGACGATTTCAAGGATTGGATTCAGGAGCGCGGCCTCTACTTCTGGGGCCAATGGGATCCGCGATACAAAGCTGTCCTCGCCATGCACGATCCCGGCGAGCAGGATGCGCTCGGCAGCCTCGTCTACGCGCGCGATGGCAAGGGCATTTACATCTACACGGGCTTGGCGTTTTTCCGTCAGTTGCCGGCCGGTGTGCCCGGAGCCTATCGTTTATTCGTCAATTTGTTGAGTGCGTCGAAAGCAGGAGCAGCGGCTCAATAGAATAGAAAAATAGAATCATCGGCTACGCCCGCGGCGACTCCTCCTCGAATCGCTCGCCGCTACCTGTTTCCTCTTCGTCAACACGCAGCCCCGCCTGTGCTGAACCGCAAAAAAGCCTGTGCTATTCTCTGCTGGGGTTTTGCATCTGCGGCCTGTTCGTGCCTCGTCGTGGCCGCGACCAAGGGGGAATTATGAAAAGCAAATCCGTATTGGCAGTTGCAATTTTCGTTTTGTCTGCACTCATAAGCCCTGCTCAATCGCAGGACAAGCAAAAGACTCCCGAGAGCATGATTCCGGAGTCTCCCGCCGCTGCGGTCGCGCGGGAACTCGATCAGGACATCGGCAAAATGCTGGCTGCCTGGCAGTTGGGCAATATCGACGAAATGCACAAATACTATGCCGACGACGCCACTTGGGTTAACGGAGCTTACGCTCCGCCGATCGTGGGCTGGAACAATTACGTCGCCGATTATAAGCAGGAAATCAGCAGAATCTCCGGCGGGCAGCTGATTCGCCGCAACACCAATTTCTTCCACTACAACGATACCGCCTGGGCGTGCTATCAGTGGGAGTTCGATGGCAATGTGGATGGCAAGCCTTCAAGCACGCGAGGGCAAACGACTCTTGTCTTCGTAAAAACCGGCAATCACTGGCTCATCGTCCACAACCACACTTCCGAGATCTACCCTTAGCTAGGGTAGCCGGAAGCCGGACCAGCCTAATCCGGTGCAAAATCTAAAAGCTCTTCAATCCCTGCCAGATCCATAGGCCGGCGCTCGTCAGCGCCAGAACGATCCAGACGATCATCACATTTCGAATGACGGGATTGATTCTTTCAATTCGCGCAACGATTTCTCGTTGCTCCTGCGCCAGCCCCTCTTCAGCCTTGTCCAGAAAGATTTGATCACCTTCGCGCGTTTCCAGCGTTCCACGGTAGATGATCAGGCAGAACCAGGCGACGAGAGCGATACCGCAGGCGCTGAGAACGGCAAATAGGACGACGTTTTGCGTGTCCATTGTTGCCTCCCTGCCTCGGAGCCGGAGGATTACCCCAAAGGACCGGCCCCGAAGAACCCGTTTATGCGCGGATTATAGCACCGCGTCCGCCCGTGGTTGCGCGAAAATGGCCTCCGCCATCGTCTGTTAATGCTTTGGTAAACACAGCAGTTCGCGAGGTGCCTTGTTGACAAACGGCTCATCCGGCGGCAAAATCATTTCGCTGCATCTTGCCTCTCGTTTTGCCCGGATGGCGGAATTGGCAGACGCGCCAGCTTCAGGAGCTGGTTCTCGCAAGGGAGTGGAGGTTCGAGTCCTCTTCCGGGCACCATCAATTCTCGATCCTCGCTTATAGGTGCGCTTCCTCACGTCGCGCCTCCACCGCCAGCTCTTCCACGGCCTGCCGTGCTTCCGCCAAAGTCGCTGTCGGCTTCATCGGCTTGCCGAACGTGATTCTCACCCGAGATGGAATCCGTCGTGGAAACTTCCATGAAACGTGCCCGTTCGAAAATCGCAGAATGGGCTCGCTCGTCCCATCGATGCGCATCGGAATAACTGGTGCCTTCACTTTGTTTAGAATTTTCCCGATTCCATCGCCAGTCGAAAACATTTCGCCGCTTCTCATCATCTCGCCTGCGGGAAGCGTGCAAACCACATCTCCCTCGTATAACGTTTCCGTTGCCTCGCTCCATGTATCGCTCGTCTCGTGTGTTGATTGCTCCACCGAGACTGGAATCACGTGGAAAATCTTCGCCAATGCCCGCGCCAGCCGCTGCTCGCGCTCATCCATGAGCATCACGAAGCGCACATATCGGTCCGTCGCGGAAATCAGCAGCGCCGCGTCTGTGAAGGAAGTTTCGTTGGGAACAAACAGCGCTCCGCCTTTTTCCGGGATATTTTCTCTCCCGTGCAGATCAATCCGGTAAATCGTGTGCGTCGCAAACCACAGCAAGAGCCGCAACAAAGAATCGGGTAGCAAATACAGGAGATACACACCGGCAAGGAGTGTCGCGATCCCTGCCCAGAAAAAAATCGCCAACGGTCCCAGATGCAGAAAAGCCGTCAGGATGTAATAAACTCCCGACGCTGCAAAAATTCCGACGAACGACCAAAGATTCGCCGCGGCAATCACCCCGCCTTTGTTCGCCTCGTCCGGCCGATGCTGAATCAGCGCGCTCACCGGCACGACGAAAAAACCTCCCGCAAATCCGACCGCAGCCAGCAGCGTTAAGACTGTCAAGAACGAAAGCCCCGGCGCGGCCAGCGCAAACGCAAACACCGTCATCCCCATCGCGCCGAGCGGCACGAGCCCGTATTCGATTTTTCCGTCGGAAAAATATCCCGCCGCCAGGCAACCCAGCCCGATTCCCACCGCCGCGCCCGCTTGCAGGATTCCATCGTGGAAATCGCTCGTTTGCAGCACATATTTCCCGTAAAAAATGATGTCGAATTGCAGCAGTGCTCCGAAAAACCAGAAGTACGTATTGCCAAGCACCGCAAGCCACAGAGCGCGGTCCCGGCGAATCAGTTTTCCTTGCGCCCACAAATCGCCCAGAAAATTCGCCCGGAATTTCTTCCCGGCATCCGCCGCTGGCACTCGCGAAATCGCATAGCTCGCCGCCAGCCCCAGCATTGAGCAACCAAAAAAGATCAGCCCAGGTATTTCTTGCTTGGCGCGGAAAAAATCCGCCATGAACGCGCCAGCCACGCTCCCCGCGATAATCGCCAGAAACGTTCCGAGTTCCAGCACGCCGTTGCCCCACGAAAGCAACTTTTCCGGAAGAAGTTCAGGAAGCAGCCCGTATTTCGAAGGTCCAAAGAGTGCGCCTTGCGTGCTCGCAAGGAACACACACAAAAGCGCCAGGTTCAGGCTGTGCCACGCAAACGCCGCCGTTGCCAGCAGCATGAGCGCAATTTCAAAATACTTGATCCAGATCGTGACGTTTCGTTTGCTGAATCGGTCGGCCAGGTATCCGCCGCTCATCGAAAAGAAAATGAAAGGAAGGGAGAAAAGCGCGCCGACGAGAAGCACTTTGCGGTCCTCGTTCGTCTTGCTCAGATTCATTCCGAGGACCAGATAAATGACGAAATACTTCAGCCCGTTTTCGTTGAACGCTCCCTGAAATTGCGTCGCGATCAGGCTCCAGAAGCCGCGCCGCCATCGGGGTTCTTCCGGCATCGCATCCTTTCTTCAGGAAACGCGGGCGGCTCGATGCGGCGACGGGCCGCTGGGGGGAATTACGAATTTCGCTTCCTGATGAATTCCTTCAGCGAACGGCCCGCGTTTCGGATGTGAAGTTCGAGCAGCGCGCAGGCCGCTTCTGTATCGCGATTGCGGCACAGTTCCAGGAGCGTGCGATGTTGTTCGTTGGCCCGGCTGAATTCGCGCGTCAGGTAAAGCTGCAATCGCATGTAGCGGTCGGAGTTGTTGTTGATCTGCTGAATCATCGCCATGAAGTGGGGTCGCTCCGCGCGCGAGTAAAGCGTCGAATGAAATTGCCAGTTCAGTTGTCCCCAATTCGTCACTTCCTCGTTCATCTCCAGTGCGTTTTCATACCGCCGCAGAATCCCCTCCGCCTTCTGAAAGTCGGACTCCTTCAGATTCGGAATCGAACAGCGCAGCACGTCGCACTCCAGCAGCACGCGCATGTCAAAAAGCTCGCCGATTTCATCCGCGGAAAGCGACGCAACCACGGCTCCGTGATGCGGGATGATTCGGATCAATCCCTCCGCGTCGAGTTGCCGCATCGCCTCTCGAACCGGAATTCGGCTCACATTCAGGTCTGCGGCAATCACGTCTTGGCGCAATGGCTCGCCTTCTTCGATCTGCCCCTTGATAATCATCTCCCGCAGTTTTTCGGCCACGGCGGAGGCGAGCGACAGTCTCGATATCCCCTGCTCGTCGCGCAGGCTGCCTTCTTTTGTTTGGATGTCTGGTTTCAAATACATGATTCTTCCTGAGAGGGCCGGTCATGGCCCCGATTGGAATCCGCTCTAGCCGAAGAACATACCATATTATTTATTGTTTATCGCATTCTATGAACTCGCATAACGTGTCCGGTTCCCGCGGTTCATTTCATTTTCGGACAGAGTCGCGAGACCCTATCCCATGTTTCCCCAGATGTCTCCGATGGTGAATCCAGTGGGAAATGGATCGCTCGGCTCGACAACGTATTGCGCGAATCCCGTTATCCACGCGCGTCCGCTGATCGTCGGAATCACCGCGTGGTACCGTCCAACCTGCGTCTCTGCAATCAACCGTCCGGTAAATGTCGTTCCCAGAATTCCTTCGTGAACAAAATCTTGTTGCAGCGGCAGCTGTCCTTTCGCATGCAGCGCGGCCATCTTCGCGCACGTTCCCGTTCCGCACGGCGAGCGGTCCAGCGCGCCGGTCCATGATGCTGGCTTGTTCCAGTCCACCTTGCCCGTCGAAACAATCACCGCATTCTGGCGATGCACGCCCGGCCGTTTCGACGGCGCCGAAAGCTGTGCGATCGTGATCCCCGAAATCTCTGGATTCTCCGGATGCGCAACGGGAAGCTGTTCCGCTGCCGCTGCCTTGATCATTTCTCCCGCGCGCGCAATGTCATGAGCTTCATCCGGCGTCAGGCGCAGTCCCAGCGGCTCCGCATCCGCAATCGCGTAAAACATTCCGCCGTACGCCACATCCACTTTCACTGTTCCGAATTCGCGCACTTCAATCGGCTTGTCCAGGTGCACCGCAAACGCCGGCACATTCTGAAACGTCACGCGCGTCACTTTCCCATTTTCCGTTTCCGCCTCGACTTCTACCAGACCCGCCGGTGTGTCCAGCTTCAGTCGCATCGTTCGCTCGCGAATCGGAATCATTCCCGTCTCGAGCAGCACCGTCACGACGCAAATCGTGTTCGTCCCCGACATCGGCGGATATTCGACCTGCTCCATAATCACGAATCCCGCATCCGCGCGAGGATCCGTCGGCGGCAGGATCAAATTGCAGTTCGACGCCGGATACCCGCGCGGCTCGCGCAGCATCAGCTTGCGCAAATCATCGCCGTGGGTTTCCAGATAAGCTTTCTTCTCGAACATCGTCTTGCCCGGCACGTCGAGCACCCCGCCGGTGATAACGCGCCCTGGTTCGCCGCACGCATGCGCGTCCACCGCCGTAATCATCCGAGAAATCTGCAAAGAGAACTCCTCGATTCCAGCGCTATCCTCAATACTACAATCGAGTTATGCAAATCCGAATTTTTTCTCGCTCGCTTCTGTCGTTCCGCGTGACGCGACCCATAAAGGCGTTGCATAATATATCCGAAAGTCTATATTCGCTCTTTTGCACTTCTGTCGGTGCCGGCCTTTTCCGGCCACAAACCTATGCCACCACAAATAGATCGCGTCCGCGTCGTTGACTC
>JASHRL010000154.1 GCA_030037355.1 Candidatus Acidiferrales bacterium
ATTCCCGGCAAGATGCTCAAAGGCATGGGCGGCGCAATGGATCTTGTAGCTGGCGCCAAGCGCGTGATCATCGCGATGGAGCATGCGAACAAAGAAGGCCAGCCGAAGATCATGAAAAAATGCACGTTGCCGCTGACGGGCGTCGGCGTCGTGCAGATGATTGTGACGGAGATGGCTGTAATCGACGTCCAGCCACAAGGATTGGTGTTGAAGGAAATCGCCCAAGGACTGAAGCCCGAGGATGTGCAAAAGGCCACGGAAGCGCAGTTGCGTGTCGCCACAGATCTGAAAACCATCTCGGTCTAGCTCGTTGCCAGAGCGCAACTCCAGTGACGCGAAGGGATGCGCGCAGCGCGGGAATGCGGTAGCATCAATCAGGAACTTTCAGGGGTGAGGATGGAGCCGCATTCCATTGTTGTCGTCAGCCTGCACAGTCCCAAGGAGCGCATTTGGGGCGAGCTGCTGGAAATATCCGTGGCAGGCGTGACGCTACGGGGAATCGATCTGGAATCGTTCGACGATTTTATACGCCAAGTGAAGCATCCTGAAGGCGAGCGAATCGGCCTGCCGACGCTTTTTTTCCCCATGCAGCGTATCGAGCGGATTGCGCTCGATGAAGCACGTGGTTCGATTCCTTCGCTGGCGGATAAATTTGCGGCCAAAGTCGGACAGACTCTCGAGAATTATCTGACGCAATTTGCCTGACGGCTTTCCGAAACGCTCCATGGATAAGAATATCTTCACGGTTCCGAATCAACTGACCTTCCTCCGCTTAGGCTTCCTCCCGTTCTTCATCATCGCGATTCGCTATAGCCGCTACGATTGGGCGCTCGTTCTTTTGCTTGCGGCGGGGTTGAGCGATGCGCTCGATGGGCTTTTGGCGCGCCGGCTGAACCAGAAAACGCAGCTCGGCATGCTTCTCGATCCCATCGCGGACAAACTTCTGCTTTCCTCATCGTTCTTGATGCTGGCTCTGAAGGGGAAAATCGGCTGGTGGCTGGCGATCCTTGTGCTTGGACGTGATGTGCTCTTGCTGACCGCGTGCGCTGTGATTTTGCTCGTCGTCGGATACACAGCGTTTCCGCCGAGCATCTTTGGCAAATTATCGACAGCGTTTCAAATCTTGCTGGTCTTGACCGTGATCGTTTGTGCGCTCTCGCCAAATCCAGTCCTGCATGAGGTCCGGGCCTTGCTTGTGTATCTCGTTGCTGCATTCACAATCTTTTCGGGGTTTCACTATAGTATCGTCGTTGCACGCAAACTATGAGGCCTAGTGAAAGAAGAAGATATGATTGGGCCAGAAGGTCATCAGCACAAAACTAACGAGAACGACCACGGCGGCGGCCCACCCAAGTGCGTAGCTATGTTTCCGTTCGACAGCGGTTTGTGGCTGACGGTCGAGCATTAGCTTGCCCAGCATGAATCCAGTTAATCCCCCTCCAAGATGGGCCATGTTGTCGACCATGATTATGCCGCCGCCAGTGAATCCTCCAATCACGTTGGTCATAAATCCCCAAATCACAAGATAAATGATCCAACGAATCATTTGTGAGCGTAGTTGCTCCATCCCCCTCCGGCGATACGTAATAGCCAGCAGGACGCCAATCAGTCCAACAATCGCGCCCGACGCGCCGATGGCAGATCCCGAGCTTGCTAGCCTGAGCACTCTCAGAACGCCTATAAATGGGCTAACCGAACTGAGAACATAGCCTCCGATTCCACATACGATATAGAGGAAAAAAAATCGGGAGGACCCGTACAACTCCTCGACGGTTGGGGCCAAGTCCACTAGGACCCACATATTAAAAACAATGTGTAGCAGGCTGCCGTGCAGAAAACACCCGGTCACCAGGCGCCACGGCTGCGCTATGTCATAAGGCAATGGCAGGGATGCGCCAAGCCGTTGCAACACCGGGCTCGCAATGCCTCCCACACCGAACAGCAGGCCCAAAATGCCGCCCCCCTCCGCCGTTGCAGGAAAGCCTGCGTGAATCGAAAGCAGGAGGCTAAGACCATACAGCAAGGTGCATGCTATGAGAATGCAATACGTCACAGGTGCGTTCGCCGGCAGGTACTTGCTCAGCGAGCGACTCATCGCCGCCATGGAAAACGTCAGGCTCGCACCGCATTGGTGGCACCGCGTGGCCGTCGAGCCCACTAGCGTGCCGCATGCTGGGCAGAGTTGCGGGCGGCGTTCGCTCTCCTGGGTGCGGAACATCCCAGAGAAGCTATCGCGCCATCGTTCCAGTTTCCAACGCCATCGTGGGGGAAGTGGCAATGGTTTCCTTGCGGCATCTTCGCCGCGTTTCTATAATACCGGAAAATTTCGGAAGCACACGAAGAGATGAAACACGCTATGCGTAGAAGCCGAAGGCAGACGATGAATCAGATGGTTGAGGCCCGGTGCGGACTGTGAATTTGCACGGTTCATCAGAGCCGATTTCGGTTCGCGTTTTTCCAATTTTCTCGACATTTTGCTTCGCGCTCATCCTCGCTGGCTGCGCGCATCGCCGGCCAGCGACAAATCCTCCGGCATCCGTTCCACCAGCTGAACAACCGTCCACGGCCCGCCCGCAACAACCGGGCCAGGCTCCGACGATTGGTCCATCGCACGCTCCTGCCGTTCCATACACCGAACAGGGAGTCGCCTCGTGGTATGGGGTTCCCTTCAATGGACGGCGCACGTCGGACGGCGAAATCTACAACATGTTTATGTACACAGCGGCGCACCGGACTTTGCCCTTCGGCGCCGTCGTCCGCGTCACGAACCTGAACAACGGCAAGCAGGTCGAAGTGAGAATCAACGATCGCGGCCCGTTCGTAGCGAATCGCATCATCGATCTTTCGTACTCCGCGGCCGTGGCCATCGGCATGATTGGAACGGGAACTGCGCCAGTGCGCCTCGACATCGTCGGCGGACCGAATCCGAATGTGGGTTTTTTTGGCGTACAGGTGGGAGCGTTTGCCGTCGAAGAAAATGCCGAGCGGCTGCGCGATCGTCTTAGCACGCAATACTCGCCGGTGACCATCACGCCGTATGATTCGCCGAGCGGAATGTTTTACCGCGTGCGCGTCGGCCGTCTCGCTACTCAAGCCGCGGCGCAGCAATTAGCCCAGCAGCTTGCAGAGCAGGATCAGTTCGTCGCGTTTGTCGTGCGGCTGGATGACTGAAGCGGCTCGCATCGAGCAGTGCTCCAGAAAAACGCATTTGTCGACTTCCTTCGGCTTGGCATAGCCTCTTTGTCGAGGAACATGAAAAGCGATGAGAACTGCAAAAAACCACAGTCATTTTTTGTTTTGCCGTTCGACTGACGCCGCATACCAAGCTAAAATCGCGTCATGGCTCGTTTGGCGCTGGCGGTTTGCCTCCTGTCGATTTCGATATCGGCGCTCGCCACGAATCGCACCAATGCACAATCTGCATCACTCACCGCGACTCCCGCACAAACAATTATTCTGCCAATGGAGCTCGTTGCGAACCAGCCGGCCACACTTGCAGTTCTTTCCTCCGACGGCCATGTGATGGCCGGCGTCAAACTCGTTCTTTCGAGCGGGCAAACCGTCACAACGGACGAAAGCGGGCGCGCACATTTTCTCGCTCCGCCCGAGACAGGGGTCTTATACGTCCGAACACTTGGCTCGGAGACCCGCGCGGTGTCGGACATTCTGGCCACAAGCATGATGAACGGTGAAAGCAAGATTTCTGGGCCATCTCTCGTCGCGCTGAAGACGCCCTTCTCGATTCGCGGCAGCGGTTTTTATGGTGACGCAGATCATAATTCTGTCGAAATTGTAGGCCAGCCGGCGTTCGTGCTTGCCGCTTCACCGGCAGAACTGATCGTCCTCGCTCCGCCGCAAGTTACGCCAGGAATAGCGAACCTCACCGTGAAGTCGGCGACGGCTGATGTCCCTCTGAGGATCACTCTCGTAGATATAGCATCAGATGCGGGCGAGCTGCAGGTCAGGCCGGGTAAGAGAATCCAACTTTCCCTTCACGTAAACGGCACGTCGCAGGCGATCGATTTAAGAATTCAAAACTTGAGCCCTCAAATCGCGCAGTTCAAGTTAAAAGGCAATCAGATACTGAAAACACCGGGCGGCGCGAATAACTCCGCAAAGTTGGAAGTCAAAGGCCTGCGGGCGGGACAATTTTCCTTTCGCGCCGAACTGCTTTTGCCACCGAACGCACCGAACGCCGTAGCAGCGAGAGATTTTCTTGAAGCCGCGCAGAAAATTGCGCCTGCAGATCAAAAACGACCCATCGCCGACATCCTGAAAGACCTTCGGCCACAGGCAACTCATATCGCAAACGCGAGAAAGAAACTGGAGAAGCTACCAATACGCAGCGATTCGGGAGACCTTTCTGTCCTCCTCGAAGGCGCGCGCCGTGCCTTGTTCGGTGATTGAGTCGAGATTGCGGGAAATCCTCTAATCCCTTGAGGCGGCTTCGAGCGCCCTCATCGGCGCATCAGGCAGGGCGCCCTGCGCCATTTGCTCGAGATTTCCGCGCGCGCGATCCAATTTGCGGTCGGCATCGTCATAGCATTGCTGCGCGTGGCGAATATGGCCACCGAGCGTCTCATATACCTTGGCGAAGGTTTCAAGCTGGCTTTGCAAACCGGCAAGACCAGCCTGGAGATGCTTCGCATTCTCCTCGACTTGCATACCCTTCAGTCCCATCAGAATCGCGCTCAAGTAGGCATGGAGCGTGTTGGGAGAGATAGGCAGGATTCGTTTGCTGCGGCAGTAATCATCTAAACGTCCCAGTTTGGCGTCAGAAGTCATCAGCAACTCGTAATAAACGCTTTCCGAAGGAACAAACATCAACGCGACATCGAGAGTGCCTTCGTTCTGGAGAATGTACTTTTCGGCGACCGATTCTGCATGTTTGCGCACGGCTTGAAAAAATTCCCTTCGCGCATCGTCTCCTGATTCGACGAGTCGCCGGTACGTTTCGAGCGGAAATTTCGAATCGATCGCAATGAGTTTTTCGCCAGAGCGAATCACGGCGTCGACGATTCCCCCTGTAGAGAAACGATACTGTGTTTCATACGCGCTGCGCGGCAGGGCGTCGGCCAGAAGAGCCTCAAGAGCGACCTCGCCGAGGGAGCCGCGCGTTTTCGCCCCACCAAGAACGCTCTGGAGCGTCTGCGTCGCCTGCGAAAGATCGCGTCCGGCCTGCTGGATTTCTCCCAGCTGTTTCCCGACGCGTCCGAGCACCTCTTGTGAGTTCCGCAATTCGGTCGCAACGGCGGACTGCGCCTGCGAAACCAACTGTCCCGAATTCGACAGTCCCTCTTGCAACGACGTAGTCACCTGCCCAAGCTGCTGGAGAACCGTTTGCAGGACTTGGCCCAATTGAGTGTTGACCGCCTGTGAGTGGGTCTGCAGCGCCGTCTGCATATCCTGTCGCAACGCGGAGATTTGGCTGTCGCCGTCGCCGCGGCGGCGCGCTGAAAGCCACACAATTCCAAGCGCCAGCAAAATCACAGCGGCGATCAGCGCGGCCATCAAGGTTTGTGTCATTGGAGCCCGGCTCCCGTGGCGAAGGTATGGCGAACTTAGACTCTCACTTTAGCGCAGAACGAAGGCGAACAAAAGCAGCGGATAGACACGACACATGGAGCTCAACTGTTGACTAATTGCCCGTACCGCTCAACTGAACAAACGATTGCGGCTCTTGCGCTGCGCCCGGTTCGATCTTCTGCGGCCCGCGCCAGTTGTCGAGGACGGCCACTTGATGGACGCACGAGACCGTGCAATGCGGGGCGCACGATTTCTTCGTGTAATACTCGCGATGTCGCCGTTCCGCGGAATATTCAGCGAGCGGGATACCCGGATAGCCTCTCTGCTGAGAGCAATAGTGAACTAACCCATTCTCGCAGATGTACAAATAACGCGAGCCCGCGCGGCATCGCCAATCATTCGTACGGCCTGCGGCGATATTGTGCTGAAATGAATTGACGCGCGAGAAGGAACGCTTTCCGAGTTTCATGACCTCCTCGAAAATCTCCTGCTCTCGCGGCCCCAATGGCCGCAATTGCCCGTTGCCATCGTGAA
>JASHRL010000155.1 GCA_030037355.1 Candidatus Acidiferrales bacterium
GTCCGTCTGAGTTGAGTGCATCGCGCCTGCCTGCGGCAGGCACAATATACACACAGCGCGACTCATGGAATCGCCCGCCCCGGCGGGCGGGCGCGGGCAGGGCAAGCCCTGCCCCTACGAAAGCTCTGGCCGCCGCTAAGAAAGTCTGTTCAGCAGGCTAACGTGCGGGACTGTACGCAAGAACAGTTCGCGCTGGCGGCACATGCAGGGGCGAGCGGCGGGAAACGCCGCGGCGAGCGCGGTAGAATCGGAAGATGGAATGCCCCAAGTGCAAGACGCAGAACGCGGACACGGAGCAGTTCTGCCGGCGCTGCCATGCGACGCTGCGCTACAAATGCCCGGCCTGCGGAGCTTCGCAGCGGCACGGCGGGACATGCGATCAATGCGGCATCGATTTCGCGAAGTACGCGCTGATGCTTGTCGCGAATGAGAAGTCGCGTTCGGAGCGCGCGCACGAGCAAATGCTCGAACGCAATTCGCTGTGGAAGCAGGCGCTTCTCTTGCCCATCACGGGCGGATTGTCGCTGTTTAAGTTTTTCCTCGGCCGCAATCGGGCATAAGCATTCTTTCCCCTGAAAAACAGAGCGATTGCAGTGCGTGAGTCGGCGCGGCGGCGATTTTGGATTCACGCAAACGTGGCAATTTCCGCGAGCGGCTTTTTGGAGATGGCCGGCACGCGTGCGTCAGCCTCGGGATAGCCGACGACGAGGAGCAGGAACGGCTTTTCGTGCGGTGGACGGCGGAGAATTCCATTGAGAAAACCCATAGGGCTCGGCGTGTGCGTGAGCGAGACGAGGCCGGCCGTGTGCACGGCGGCGATGAGCAAACCGGTGGCGATGCCGACGGACTCGGTGACGTAATAATTTTTCACTTTGCGGCCCGCGGGCGAAAGGCTGTAGGTTTCGGCGAAGACGGCGATCAGGTAGGGCGCGGTTTCGAGATAGGGCTTGTTTTCGTCGGTGCCGAGCGGGGCAAGCGCGTCGAGCCATTCCTGAGGCGCGCGTTCGCGGTAGAAGATGCGCTCTTCGGCTTCGGCGGCTTCGCGAATCTGACGCTTGATCTGCGCATCGCTGACCACGACGAAATGCCACGGCTGCATATTGGCGCCGCTTGGCGCGCTGCCGGCCACGGCGAGACAGTCTTCGATGATTTCGCGCGGCACGGGACGCGAGGAAAACTGGCGCACGGTGCGGCGGCGGAGCATTTCGTCGCGAAACGTCCGCGCGCGGCGCCGCATTTCATCGGGCGGAAATTCGCGATAGGTGCTCAGCGGCAAAAAGACGGGATCGGGCATTGCGTGGCCTCCGTGAAGTGCGCATTGTGATGGCGCACAACGGAGCGCGTCAAGCGCAAGCGAATCGCGACGCGGCGCGGAGTCTTCAGAAGCGATACGCCAAACCAATCGATGGGACAGAATTGTGCGTCAGGCCGCCGGGCGAGCCCTCTCCCGTTTGCGGCATTGCCAAGATCCAGTCACGATACTCGGCGCGGAAAACCCAGTGGCGCGAAAGGCGGAAATCGAGGCCGCCACCGAAATTGGCCGTGAAATGATTGCCCGAAAACATTACAAATCCTGGTTGAAAAAAACGGACGCCGCCGAGACCGGCCGTCAGAAATGGCCGCGCGCGCCAGACGGAGGGAAGTTCGTGCACATAATTACCAGCGACGAAAAAAGCGCGAAGCGGGTACAGTATGTTGGATTCGCCGCATAAGAGAGGGCAGTAACCGTTTTCAGACAGGCTCGCAGGCGCGTAGGAGAAATTAGCTTCGACGGCCTGATGCGGATCGAGCCATAGACGAACGCCGGTGAACAAACGGCCCGTGGTCAGAAAGGACGTTTTGAGAAATTCGGGCACCGGAAATATCGTGGAATTGATAGGAACAAGATTGGGCTGCTCTCCCGTGACCTGGTTGGACATCGAAGCGCCACCTTCGGCGAAAAGTTCAATGCGATGCGCGGAATCTTGCGCGGCGGCATTTTGCGCGAGTGCGAGGAGGGCCAGCACAAAGACGAGGCACGGCCAAAATGCACACCGATTAATTGTCAGCATTTGCGTGTCACCCCCGGAACAGGATCGCGACGGCCAAAAGAGAGGCCAGTGGCGTATTTATCATGCGGCTAGATGCCGCGAGAGTAAAGGCCGTTGCCCGCGGAGGATTCTGACGGCCCGTGTGCGGGCGCGCGTTGGGCTATCATGTAACCGGCACGCGCGACATTGTGTGTCATCGAATTGAGCCGCGCACGCGCGGGATGCGTTACACCTTAAGATGCCGAAGGAAAAACGGCCACGCGAGAAGCACACGCCGCTCAGCGACGAGCAGATTCGTGCGCACACCATCGGCGAACTGAAGCCGCTCGCGGAGCGGATTCACATTGCGGAATACAATCCGCAGTGGCCGGAGCTTTTCGAGCGCGAAGCGCAGAGAATTCGCGCGGCGCTGGGAGAACGCGCGCTGCGCGTCGAACACACGGGTTCGACGTCCGTGCCGGGGCTGGCGGCCAAGCCCATCATTGACATTCTGCTGGTGGTGGCGAAATCGGCGGATGAAGGCGCGTACGCACCGGCGCTCGAAGCCGCGGGCTACACGCTGCGCATCCGCGAGCCGAAATGGCACGAGCATCGCATGTTCAAAGGCCCGGACACGGACATCAACCTGCACGTGCACTCCGCCGGATGCCGGGAGATCGAGCGCGTTTTGCTCTTTCGCGACTGGCTGCGCAGCAACGGCGCCGACCGGGAGCTTTACGCGCGAACGAAAATAGAATTGGCGCAGCGGGATTGGAAGTACGTGCAGAATTACGCGGACGCGAAGAGCGCGGTCGTCGAGGAGATCCTCGCGCGGGCGCTCGAGATGAAATCGGCGCGCGACAAGTGCTGAAGGGGCGCTGAGCGGGCGCGGTTCGGACGCGGAAGCCGATTACTCCGAGCGCAAGGCTTGCACGGGATCCACTGCGGCGGCGCGCACAGCCGGAACAGCGCACGCCAGCGCCGCAGCAAACAGAATCACTATCGCCGAAAGAATGAGCGGCACGGCGCCGGGCGATTCGAGTTGCGTGACGAGATTGCCGAGTACGCGCTCAAAGCCATAGCCCAGCAGAAATCCGGCGATGACGCCGAGGCAGGCGATCACCACGCCTTCCCACAAAACGTTGGTCAATATCTTGCGCGGATGCGCGCCCAGGGCGATGCGGATGCCGAATTCGCGCGTGCGTCCGCTGACGGAGAAAGCCAAAACGCCAGCGACGCCGACGATGGAAATCAGAAGCGCGAGAGCGGCGAAACCTCCGAAGACGACGGCGTTCAAGCGATCCGGCGACATCACTTGCGTGCGAATATCTTGCAGCGTGCTGGCCTGCTCGACGGGCTGGTCGGTGGCCATCTGATGAATCATCTTGGTGAGCGTGGGAACGAGGGCATACGGATCGCCCTTGGTGCGCACGAAGAGGCGGCCCTCCCAGCCCTCCTGATCGGCGGGCTGATAGACGGTCATGGACGGCAGCGGAATGATATTTTCGTCGTCGAAATCGGGAACGATGGCGATGATGCGGCGCGGCGCGTAGGCGATGCCGATGAATTTCATCACGCCGTCGGTCCAGCGCAGATGATGATTGAGAGCGTCTTCGCCGGGGAATAACTGATCGGCGATGCTTTTGCTGATGATGACCACAGGCTCGGCGCCTTCGCGATCGTTGGCATTGAAATCGCGGCCTTCGAGGATGGGCACGCCGAGAGTCTGGAAATAGCCGGGCGCGATGGAACGGAAGTTGGCGCGCAAATCTTCCTTGCCGTTTTCGCGCGTGGCACCCTCGACGGCGAATTCAAATTTGATTTGCAGGGCGTTGGTGTCGCGCCACGGAACGCCGAAACCTTGCGAGACGCTCACGACGCCGGGGAGTTCGCTGACCTGTGTCTGAACGCGGCGATAAAAATCGCGCACCTGATCGGGCGTGCGGCCTTCGGTCATCACCGGCAAATCCACGGCGAGGACGTGCGCGGTCTCGAAGGGCGGCTGCGTTTTTTCCAGCTTCAGGAGAGTGCGCAGCAAAGCGCCCGCTCCGGCGAGCAGGAGGAACGAAGCGGCGATCTGCGTCACGGCGAAAATGCGCAGGCGGCGCTTGCTTCCGCCGGTGACGCGCGGGCCGCCCGTCGAGAGGCTGACGCCGCGCGAAATATTGCCGCCGGGAAGGCGCGGCACATAGGCGAGAAAAACGGCGGCGAGCAACGCGAGGCCGACTCCCATCCAAACGAGGCTGAAATCGATGGGCATATCGATGGCGCGCACGGAGAAACGAGATGCATATAGCGCCAGTATTTTGGCCATCGGCGCGGCGATGAGCACACCCAGAAGCGCGCCGCTGCCGCACAGGAGAAGGCTTTCCGCCAGCAGCGAACGGCGCAGCGCAGCCGTGGAGGCTCCGAGCGCAGAGCGGATGGCGAGATCGGATTCGCGGCGAACGGTCCGCGCCAAAATCAAATTGGCGACGTTGGAGCCGGCGATGATAAACAGCAAACCAGAAGCGGCGAACAAAACCCAGAGGATGGTTCGCGCGCGCGCATTGATCTGATCGTGCATGAGCGTGGCGTCGATTTGATACTGCTCGTACGGCTTGTAAATCTCAGGATGCGCCGAGAGCATGGCGCCATAGACGACGCGAAGTTCGGCGCGCGCGGCATCGAGCGTGGCGCCCGGAGCGAGGCGGCCGAAGACTTCGGTCATGCGGTGCTCGCGGCCCTGAACCATGGTGGCGGAAAGATGATGCGGGCTGGTGACGATGTTGGCGATGATCTGCGTTTCCACTGGATACGGCACGGAGGGTTCGAGAACGCCGATGACGGTGGCCGAGCGCGTTCCAGCGAAACTGCCGAGACGAACGGTTTTGCCGACGACCGAGGGATCGGAGTGCAGATCCGTGCTCCAGAAACGATAGGTCAGCACAACGGCGCCGGCGGCGTTCGGGCCATCGTCGCCGGGGCCGAGCAAGCGACCGAGCACGGGATGCAGGCCCATGACGTCGAAATAATTGCCATCAACGACGCCGGCGTGAATTTCGCGCGCCTCGCCGAGGCCGAGAACGGTGAAGTCGATCTCGGAAAACGTGCCGAGTTCCCTGATGGTCCTGAGATGCGCGCCGATGTCCAGAATTTCCGGGATGGAGAACGTGGCGTTCTCGACGCCGATGCCGGGAGCGCTCTGGCGGACGTAAATCAGGCGGTCTTCGTCGCGATTCGCGAGCGGGCGGAGGAGCACGCCGCGAACCACGGTGAAGATGGCGGAGTTCGCGCCGATGCCGAGAGCCAGAGTGACGGCGACGGTGAGCCATAGCGCGCGAGCGCGCGACAGAGAACGCGCCGCGACTTTCAGATCGTAGAGAATTGACATGTGCTCACTCCTCCGGGAAAAACTTGCTTCCAACGCATCCGCGTTTCATTAACCGCCGGCGATGGCGCCGATGACAAGAAACGGTTCGGCGCCGGACGCAACGGCTTCGGGCAAAAACGTGTCCTGCGACGCGTGCGAAAAATCCTGCGCGCAAGCGAAAAAGCGAACGTAGGCGCGGCGCTCGTGCGTCGCGTGGTCGCGAATCGTCCCTTGCAGCATGGGATAACGCGCCTCGATGGCGTCGAGGACAGCGCCGAGCGTGACCGGGCCCTGCACTTCGATTTTCACGTCGCCATTGACGTGCGCAAGCGTGCGCAGATGCGCGGGAAGCGCGACGGTGACCGTCGAACGAGCCGTTGTGCGCGCCTGCGAAGTCATCGCATCACGCCGATTGCTGCGCGGCCTGAGCGCAATTGATCATCCACGGAATGCCGAAGCGATCGGTGAACATGCCGAAGCGCGGCGACCAGAACGTTTGCTGCAACGGCATGGTGATTTTCGCGCCTTCGGTCATGGCGTTGTAGACGCGCTCGGTCGAGGCGACGTCGTTCAACTGAATCGTGACGGTGATGCCGGCGGGCGCGTGATAATGAGACGGAGGCGCGTCGCAGCCCATGAGCGTCTGATCGCCGGCGACGAGCGTGACGTGCATGATTTTGTTGCTCCACTCCGGAGGCACATCCGGTCCCGAAGGCGCTTCGGAGTAACGATTGATGGATTGAATTTTCCCGCCGAGGGCCTGCGCGTAGAGGTTGAAGGCCTCTTCGCAATTGCCGTTGAAATTCAAATGCGCGATGAGTTGCATGACGCTCTCCTTTTCTTCTTCAATTCTATGGCCCCAGTTATCCCTTAGGAATTGCGGATGTCCCGTCCGACCATGCTTTCATGACGATGGCGAAAACGGTAATCGAGGGCAGCTCCTTGAGCCGAGGATACGCGTGATCGGATAAATTCCAAAAGGAA
>JASHRL010000156.1 GCA_030037355.1 Candidatus Acidiferrales bacterium
CCGGGAACGACGAGCGCCTGCTTCAGCGACTTTGCAACGTGTTTTCCCGCGACGAGTTTTGCGGCGAGACGCAAATCTTCGAGCCGTGAATTGGTACAGGAGCCGATGAAAACGCGGTCGAGCGAAATGTCGGTGATGGGTGTGCCAGGCTTCAAATCCATGTAAACAAGCGCGCGTTCGGCGGCTTTACGATCGACGTCATTTGCAAAGGACGCGGGATCGGGGACGCGCTGCGTCACGTCAGTGACCATGCCTGGATTCGTGCCCCAGGTAACTTGTGGGGCGAGCGAGGCGGCATCGAGCTCAATCGTTTCATCGAATTTGGCACCGGGGTCGGAGGGCAGGGTCTTCCAGTGCTCGACGAGTTTTTGAAATTCTTTTCCGCGCGGGACGAACGGCTTGCCTTCCAGATATGCAAACGTGGTTTCGTCTGGCGCAACCATTCCGGCGCGCGCACCGCCTTCGATGGACATATTGCAAATGGTCATGCGCGCTTCCATGGAAAGGGCGCGAATGGCCTCGCCGGTATATTCGAAGACGTGGCCGTTGCCGCCGGCAATGCCGATTTTTCCGATAATCGCAAGAATGATGTCTTTGGATGCAAGACCGGGGCGCAGGCGGCCTTTTACCTCGATGCGCGTGGTTTTCGATTTGAATTGTGAGAGGCACTGTGTGGCGAGAACATGCTCGATTTCGCTGGTGCCGATACCGAAGGCCAGCGCGCCCATGGCGCCGTGCGTGGAAGTGTGGCTATCGCCGCAGACAATTGTGAAACCCGGCTGAGTGATGCCCAGCTCGGGGCCGATGATGTGCACGATGCCTTGATTGTGGCTGTGCATATCGAAAAGACGGACGCCAGTCTCGGCGCAATTTTTCGCGAGAGCCTTGAACTGGCCGTCCGCGTCTGCGTCGAGCACAGGGAGATCACGATTCTTCGTGGAGACGGAGTGATCCATGACGGCAAAGGTCAATTCCGGGCGGCGGACTTTTCGGCCTGCGGCCTTGAGCCCCGAAAAAGCTTGGGGAGAAGTGCCCTCGTGGATCAAATGGCGGTCGATGTAAATCAGGGAGGGCTGGCCGGGGACTTCGCGAACAACGTGCGAGTTCCAAATCTTTTCGTAAAGAGTGAGGGCGGACATAATTTATATTCCTATTGTAACAGGCGAGTAATTCGCCGCCAATCCGAAACGATTTGGACGAAAGGGGAGATACGGGCGTTGCAAGCGTTGCGAGAAGCCATGCGGAATGAGACGAAGCGATAAAATGGTAAAACGAAAAAAAGTGCGAAATTTATCGATTAGAAATTTGCCAATCCTTTGTTTTCTGTAAGTTACGGGCAATTCTAATTCCACAGTGTGGCGATTAGAATTTATCGAGATGGGGCCCCCGATGGATCGTCTGCCCGACCGAAAGCAGTCCAAATCTCGATGCCGGAGCCCAAATCGAAGAGCAAAAGGCTCCTGAGAACCACCTATAGGAGCTGAGTGGAATCTCGCATGGAGCAGCGGTATACGGGCAGTCGACAGTGTAGGGTGCGCTGCGTGTGGTGAAGGTATGGTTTTGGTCAAGATTGCCGCAACACCGGTTGTAGGCACGTCCATTTGCCTCATAAGACCTCACTAGGAGGCTAACACTTCCGAAATAACGGTCAAGGGGCAGTGGCGGTGGATTGCGGAGCGGAAGCGCAATGGCGAGAGATTGTCGTTACTGCTCCACGTGAAGAAAGGGAAAAGCGAAAGCGGGTCGGGAGGACAACCGGGCGAGATAGGGACTCATCGAAGCCGGGAGGATTGGCGAGGAGGGCGGGATGCGACGGGGCGCGTACTTAATGCTGGCCATAACGATTGCTAGCGGGATCCAGGCGCAAAGAACGCAAAGCCAGGGAATGAATGCGAAGCCCATTGCGCCATTGGCGTGGCTTGTGGGAGGTGTCTGGACGGCGGACGCTTCGAAACTGGGAGGAGGAATGCAGCGTGCGGAAATGCGTTACGAGTGGTCGGACAATGACGAATACATTCGGTTCACCATGCACTTTGTGAGTGGACAGAAGATATCGCATATCTATGATGGCAGTTTTTTCTGGGACCCCGAAAAGGCGACGCTAGCGATGTGGAACATGAATGGGAAGAACGAAATCATGCAGGGGCCAGTGAAAATCGACGAGAACAGCCTACGAGTAATTTTTCAGGCAAAGAACGCTCAGGAAAAGGAAGCGGATTTTCGCATGTCGATTGTTCGGAAATCGAACGACCGCTATGAGTGGGAGACGGAAGAGAAACAGGTGCAAGGCTGGAAGGAATTACTATCGCTCGATTATCTGAGGAAGCCGGAGTCGCAGAAGCAAGGGCACTAGTCAACCTAGATCGAGGTGGCGGCAATCGTTCGGTTTGAATTTTCTGGATCGCGACGCAGGGAATCAAAATTCAAACTGACCCATTGCGCGAGTGGCGGGATGTGGACAATGGCTGCCGGATGTGACAAAGTATTAGCGAATTCGGCCTTAAAACGACCGATTAATGTCTTACGGTTAGGAGGATGCAGAGACATGATCAAGCGTGCATTATTGTCGTTGGGAGTATGTTTGCTTGCGGCAGGGGCTGGTCTGGCAGCGCCAAAGGCTCAGACGGCCAAAACAACTTACCGCGCTGGCTACATCATGGATGCCAAGTGCGCGCCCATGGGAATGAAGATGGCGACAAATGAAGCGTGCATCAAGAAGTGTGTCGCCAACGGGTCCAAGCTGGTGCTCTACGATAGCTACACAAAGAAAATCTATCAACTGGATCCACAGTCGGCTGCGATGGATCACGAGGCGCATCATGTGCGCGTGTACGGGACGGTCGATGGAGACACAATCCACGTGACGTCGGTCAAGATGATCATGGCCAAGGCAGCGGCCAAACCAGCAAGCTGAAACTGAAATTGCTAGTCAGAAGATCAGGCGGGCAGAACTCCGGTTCTGTCCGCTTTTTATTTTTCGCGGCACAAGGGAAATGGATAAGGTTTCGCGCCGTGCTTGCCGATAGGGTTGCGCGCGCTTCCTCGCGCTGTCCCTGGACTGTCTTCACTGGTGTTCCCGCGAAAGCTTGCGCGTGAAGTCTGTGATAACATGCGCCACCTCATGCGAATAGGAGAAGAGGAATGATGAAACGATTCGCTCGGGTAACTTTGCTTGTTGTGTGTTTTTTAGGAATCTCCCTTGTCGCACAAGCGCAGAGCGACGGGGCGCTATGGAGCTCGCTCGACAGCTTCATCACGAACGCGATAAAGCAATACAAGGTGCCGGGGATGGCAATTGGAGTTGTGCAGAACGGCCGCGCGGTTTACGTGAAAGGCTTCGGCGTGCGGGACATCAAAACGCAGCAGCCGGTGACGCCGGAGACGCTATTTGATATCGGCTCGTGCACAAAGGCGTTTACCGCTGCGTCGGTGGGAATGCTCGTCGACGAGGGGAAGATGCACTGGGACGACCGCGTGGATGAGTACATCCCTTTTTTTCACTTGTACGACCCGCTAGCGGATGAAAACGTGACGATGCGGGATTTGCTGACGCATCGCACGGGAATGGGCGGGACGGATTTGCTCTGGTATGGGTCGACGTTTTCGCTGCCAGAGATTATTCGCCGAGTTCGCTACATTCAGCCGACGGCCGGATTTCGCGCGGCTTTTCAGTACCAAAATGTGATGTATGCGACGGCGGGCTATGCCGTTGGAGAAGCGAGCGGCGGGACGTGGCAGGATTTTGTTCGCGAGCATATTTTCGAGCCGCTGGGGATGATGGGAGCGGATTTCAGCGCGATCGACGCGCAGCGAGCGGCGGATCATGCGACTCCGCACATGAAGCAAACGGATGGAAGCGTGGCCATAATCCCGTGGCGGAATATCGATAACGTGGCGCCAGCGGGGTCGATCAATGCTGGCGTGGGCGACATGACGAAATGGATCGCGATGCAATTGAACGATGGGGTTGCGAGTGGGAAGCGGCTCATCTCTGAGGGAAGCATGACGCAAATGCACACGCCGCAGATCGTCGTGCCGCAGGGCGGAGAATTCGAGCTTTTCTTCCCAGAGTCGATGCAATTGACCTACGGAATGGGGTGGTTTATCGGCGACTATCGCGGACATCAGTTGGTGATGCATCCGGGCGATATCGACGGATTCGCTTCGCTCGTCGTGCTCATTCCGGAGATTCATACGGGTTTCGTGATTCTGAGCAATCTCGATCACAATCCGGTTCGCGCGGGGCTGGCCTACCATTTGATTGACCAATTGCTGCAACTTCCCGACGAGGATTGGATTGCGCATTTTGCGAAAGTGGCGGCGAACTTCACAAGCGAAGATGAGAAAGAGACTCAAGAGTGGGAAGCAAAACGGAATCCGAATGCGAAAGCTACACACGAACTGGCCGCGTATGCGGGAACGTATCGGAATAAAGCGTACGGCGACGCAGTTATTTCAGTGAACGGCGATCATTTGAATTTTCGGTTTCATTCGATCGATGCGGCGCTGACACACTTTCAGTACGACACATTTGTGGCGAATGTGAGCGACCTCGGAGGCGTGACGCCTGTGACTTTCAGCCTGGACGACGACGGCAACGTCGCGAAGCTTTCAACATTGGGACTGGATTTTGACCGAGTGACAAATTCCGGAAACTGATCGGCAGAGATTTCAGAATATGCGATAGCCAAAGGAGCACAAATGAAACGAAGCACAGCGATCGGCATGGCGATGCTGTTCATCGGGATCATTGCGGCCGTGATGGAGGTTTCGACGCTGCGGCGGTCCGTTCACGCTGCCGAGCAAGATGCCGAAACCTACGATTTGATTATTCGCGGCGGACACATTCTCGATGGGACGGGCAATCCGTGGTACTCCGCCGATATTGGGATTCGCGGAGACCGCATCGTGGCGATTGGCAAACTGGATGGCGCCACAGCAACACGAGTGATTGACGCCAACGGATACGTTGTGGCTCCGGGATTTATCGACATGCTTGGGCAATCGGAAAGCTCTCTGCTGATCGACAACCGCTCACTGAGCAAGATTTCGCAGGGAATCACATCGGAAATTACAGGAGAGGGCCAATCGATTGCGCCGCAGGACGCTCTTACATTGGCGCCGATGAAGCCATTTCTCGATGAATATCACTTGACGGTCGATTGGACCGACCTCGGCGGGTATTTCGCACGACTGGAGAAATCAGGCACGCCGCTGAATTTGGGGACATATGTTGGCGCAGCGCAAGTTCGAGAAGCTGTGATCGGTGATGACGACCGGCCGCCGACGGTGGACGAGTTGGAAGAAATGAAAGGGCTAGTCGCGCAGGCGATGCAGCAGGGCGCGATGGGAATTTCCACGGCGCTGATTTATCCGCCGGGGCATTACGCGAAGACGGATGAGCTGATTGCACTGGCGAGCGTCGCCGGAAAATATGGCGGGATTTATGCGACGCACATGCGCAGTGAGGGGCAGACGGAAATGGAAGCGCTCGATGAGGCGATGCGAATCGGGCGCGAAGGGCATTTGCCGGTTGAGGTCTTCCATCTTAAGGTGAGCGGAAAGTCGCGATGGGGATCAATGCCAAAAGTGGTGGCAAGAATTCAAGCGGCGCGGGACTCGGGGCTGGATATTGCGGCGAATATGTATCCGTATCTCGCTGGAGCGACGGCGTTGGCTTCGGCCCTGCCGCCGTGGGTGGCGGATGGCGGAACAAACAGGTTGCTGGCGAGGCTACGCGATCCAGCCGTTCGCAAACGAATCAAGATGGAGATGGCTGCGGATCATCCAGGTTGGGAAAATTTGTACTTCGATAGCGGCGGACCCTCGGGCGTGATGATCTCCGGCGTGGTGAATCCGGATTTGAAGAAATACGACGGCGAAACCGTGGCGCAAATGGCCGCAGCGGAGAAAAAAGACCCACTTGATGCGATGTTCGATTTCATTCTCGCGGACGGAGCGCAGACGGGCGCGCTCTATTTCATCGCCAACGAACAGGACTTGCAGTACGGATTGAAGCAGCGATGGACGAGCATTGGGCTTGATGCGAATGAAACTTCCCTCGACGGGCCGATTTACGAGCCGCACAACCATCCGCGCGCTTGGGGCTCGATGCCGCGATTTTTGGGACATTACGTGCGCGATTTGCATTTGATGCCGCTGCCGGAGGCGATCCGCAAGATCACTTCGATGCCGGCACAGGAGGAACATCTCAAAGGGCGCGGACTTCTAAAGCCTGGATTTTTCGCCGACGTGACGATTTTCGATCCGGCAACGATCATCGACAAAGCGACGTACACCGATCCGAATCAGGAATCGGTAGGCGTGGAGTATGTGATCGTGAACGGGAAGCTCGAGTTTGAAGGTGGAAAGTTGACCGGTCTGACGGCGGGAAGGCCGTTGCGAGGGCCGGGCTGGCACGAGTGACAATCATACTCGGAGAGAAATTCTGAGATTCGTCACGACTTATGTCGCGAATGATGGAAGAAATTCGGGAGCAGCCGAAGGCGTTGCAACGAACCTTCGAAGCTGAGCGCGACCACGCGGCGGATTTCAAGAAATTCATTTCAAAGCGAAACATACGATTCATTGTCCTTGTAGCTCGCGGGACGTCGGACAACGCGGCGCTCTTTGGGCGCTATTTGTTCGAAATCACGACAGGGATTCCCGTGTCTTTGTGTGCGCCGTCCGTCCACACGCTTTATGGCGCGCGACTGGATTTGCGGCAAGCCCTCGTGATCGGAATTTCGCAATCAGGTGAAGGGACGGATATCAACTTCGTTTTGAGAAGAGCGCGCGGTGAGGGCGCTTACACCATTGCAGTAACGAACGAAGCGAAGTCGTCCATGACGCGAATCGCGGACGAATCGTTTTTGGTGAGGGCTGGGAAGCAACGGTCAGTTGCCGCCACGAAGACCTACACGGGGCAATTGCTCATTTTGTACCTGCTGGCCTCCGCGCTGGGGCACAAAATCGCTTTTGACGATATTAGCGAGATTCCCAGCCGCGCAAGCGAAGCGCTTCGATTAGCTCCAGAAATAAGAGAAATGGTGGAGCGATACCGCTACATGCGGCAGTGCGCCGTGGTGGCGCGCGGAGTGAATTATGCGAATGCGTTCGAGCTATCGCTGAAGCTGATGGAGACTTGTTATATTGTGGCGGAACGATTTTCTTCCGCAGATTTTCTGCACGGGCCGATTGCGATGATTGAACGCGATTTTCCGGTGCTCCTTTTTGCGCCGCCGGGGAAAACATTGGCGGGACAGCGAGCGCTGATTCAGCGCTTAAGCGGACTGCGTGCGGAGACGCTGGTGTTTTCCTCGAACGGAGTGCTGCTGCCGGGACCTGCACGTGTGATTCGAGTGCCGGGAAAGATTCCGGAGATTTTCACGCCCATCCCATACATCATTCCGGGACAGCTTTTTGCGGCTTCACTGGCCGAGGTGAAGGGGTTTGACCCCGACCGGCCAAGATCATTGAAAATCGTCACTCAGACACTCTAGTTTGTTCTTGGGCCGCTGACCGTCTAGCCCTATTGCTAGTTTGTTGCTGGGGACTCTGAGTCTTGGCTTGAAGGAAAAGAACCAGAATCGGCCATGCGTCTCCCGAGGACAGGCGCGATAGCGATCTGCAATTCCACCGCGACTTTCGGGATAACGGCCTTTTCGCACGACAGAAGATCGGGGCCGCTCTGCTGATATTGGCGCGCCCAAATCCGCAAGCCATTCGCTCCATCAATCAACTCTACCGATGCGCTGAACCTCTGCCCCGAATATTGAACGCTGCCCCGAATTACAGCCTGCGAGTGAAGTCCTAGGGCCATGTCGCTTAGGGTCTTGTCGGCTGGAGGATAAGGAATATCAGACGAAACAGTGATGATTTGCACGTGCCGGTCATCGCCAATGCTGTGAGCGAGCATTTTTGCAAGACTCTCGGCAAAGAGATCGTCAGGTGTATCGCCGGAGAGATTCTCAAACGGCAGAACGACCAACGTTGTGTGTCCGCGTCGTGGATCGAGGCGGGGGTGAGAGACCTGAAGCAGGAGATGTTTGATTTCAGGCGAAGCTACCATAATGACGGCAAGAAGCAAGATGTAGATCGCCGGACGAAGATAGGAAATATGACGAGAAGCTCGGGCATCCTGCAAAGGCTCTGACGTGCTAGCAGCGGCTTCTGCGCGACGGTGATCGCTCTCCCACCATTGGTCGATCTCGCTCTTGAACGCGTAGACGGCGCCGCGTTTGGAGTTAGGGAGGCGATGGACCGGCAGGGCATCGTGCTTTTCCCATCTCTGCGCTGTACGGATATCGCGACGGAGATATCTTCCTCAGAAGTTGTTTTTGAAACGCCCAACCCCAAAATTCACGCGGTGCGCGACGTTCCTTTCGATTGGCATCGCGTCGAATCACAGCTCAACTTGTTGCACAGTTCACTCGCAGTCGATTCTGACGCCGTGTTGCGAGCGCACCTGAAAGAAATCGTCCCCGAGTATATGTATCAGCCCGCGTTGCACCCACGGAGAGTCCTTCCGAACGAAAAGATAGTGCCCCAGTCGTTTCGTCGATCCGCTAGCGGCCGCTAGCAGCCTCCATCCCGCGTAAGTCATCCGGGCAGGCCAACCCTCCTCGCAGGGTTTTCGATCTGATATTCTCGAGCTTTATGTCGTTCTTGTGTGCACCTGTCCATTTCATTCGCAATCCAGAAGGGAAAATATGGCAGCGAGGGTAAAAGGGCGCGAAGAAGAGAAAATGCAAAGGCCGGCTTTGGCGCACAGAGCAAAGCCGGCCCGCGAAGCAAACGAGATGTTACTGTTGCTCCTTCAGCGTATTCTCAATGAACGCAGCGACGTTGGCTTTCAACTTGGCGTGCGCTGCGTCATTCACGTACATCATGTGGCCCGCGTCGTAATATTTCAGCGTGATATGGCTGCGAAGAGCGGCCGGAAGGTCGAGGTGGTCCATCGTGTATTCGGTCTCGAAGAACGGAGTTGCCAGATCATAGATTCCGTTTTCCACTTCAACGCGCAGGTTGGGGTTGTCGACGAGCGCCTGCACTAGGTCCGGCTCGACATTTGGCGCACCGGGGAACCCATAACCGCCGCGGCCACTGTGTTTCCAATCCCAGCTTGCGCCTGCGAAGTTGGCAGATGGTTTGTATGTCATTCCTTGGCCGAATTTCAGATCCTTCCGAATGTATTCGTTAAACGCTGCTGTATAGGCGCCACTGATCGCGCTCGATTGCGGATCGCCAAAGGCAAACTCTGCCAAGGGGTCGATCGTGTAGCCGGAAAATCGGGAGTCTAGTCGGCCAGTGGTCATGCCTTTGGCAAGCTGCAATTCCTGCATGAATTGCGGCAGTGTCACGCGCAGGTCGGCCTTCAAGATGTAATCCTTGCTCAAGCCCGTAAAATGCGAAAGCTTCTCGGCGACGCTGTCACGATCGCTCTGGCTCAAGCGGTCCCCCTGCAGCAACGCGTTCGAATAATCCGTCATCGCAAATTGTCGCGCTTGTTGGAGGAATCCGTTCAGGTCTGCGGGGCAGCTCATCACCTTGTGGTAGCACGCCGTCGCCGCGTAACTCGGAACGTAAAGGATGTACGCGAGATCTTCGCCCGGGTAGAACGAAATCGTGCCCAGATCCAGCACCGATGACATCAGCACGATTCCGTTCAGATCCATGTTGTCGCGCGATTGCAGATAATTTCCGAGCGCTGCCGAGCGGAACGTTCCGTAGCTTTCGCCGATTAAAAACTTCGGCGAATTCCAGCGGCTGTTCTCCGTGACGTAAGTCATGATGAACTGCGCAAACGCGCGGACATCCTCATCTACTCCCCAGAAGTCCTTATCCTGCGCTTTGCCCAGTGCATGACTGAATCCCGTGCCCATCGCATCAATGAACACTTCGTCAGTAACGTCGAGCAGTGAATCTTCATTGTCCACAAGCTTGTATGGCGCCGGTGGAGTAGGCGCGGCGTCCGTTGTGACGATGCGCTTCGGGCCATAAGCTCCCATGTGCAGCCACATCGTCGCGGAACCCGGACCGCCGTTGTAAAAGAACGCAACCGGGCGGCGGCTCAAATCCTGCACGTCGCTCCGCGTATAGGCCACATAAAACATGCTGCCTGTGGGCTCGCCTTTGTCATCTTTCAGAATGATCGTTCCCGCTGTCGCCTTATAAGGAATCGTTTCCCCCCCGATGCGAATGCTGTGCTCGGTTACGGATGACTGCTCTTTTGCGTCTTCATCCTGCATCGAAGGCTTAGACTGCTGGGCCTTCGATTCGCTCGACGGTTCTTGTGCGTTCGTTCGGGTCACGAACGAGGCAAACAAGAAAAAAAATGCACCCAGAAGAATCGCAATCGTGCTCGGACTTTTCGCCCTCTTCATCGTTGAACTCCCTCTTGGCAAAGATATCTTTCAGAAGCTATGTGTAAATGGCGGACGGATTTTATCGAGTCTGCGGAGGATA
>JASHRL010000157.1 GCA_030037355.1 Candidatus Acidiferrales bacterium
CGGCGGACACGGCGGTACGCAACGCGATCAATCGCGGTGAAATTCCGGGGCCGCGCCTGCGCCTGAGCGGAATGGCCATTTCCATTCTTGGCGGCCATGAAGACGCGGTCGGCTTCAACCCCGCGCAGCACGTGCTGGGAAATGCGGATTACGCCAACACAATAGATGAAATCGTCGAGACGATTCGCGAGCAGCATAAGGAAGGCTCCGACTTCGTGAAGATGTACGAAACCGGCCGCGACGCATTGCGTGACGGAAAATTCATTTCGCAATATCAATACACCGAGGCACAGCTTGCCGCCGGCGTGGAAGAAGCTGCGCGGCTGGGCACGAAAGTCGGCGTGCATTGCAATGGCGAGCCCGGCGCGCTTTATGCCGCGCAGGCCGGAGTCGAATCCATCGACCACGCCACGTATCTAAGCGACGAAACCATGCGCATCATGCGCGAAAAAGATATTCCCGCAGTCCCCACGTTTCAGGTCTTCGCGTATTTCGCGGACCACGCTGCTTCGCCTGGCGCGGCGGCGAGCGAACACGCCATGCTCGAATTCAAAGAGGAGCAGTTCAAACGGCAGATCGCCGCGGGCATACCATTCGCAGTCGGTTCCGACGTCGGACCTTTCATGCATGGCACCCAGGCCGGCGAATTGGTGTTGATGGCCCAGTATGGAATGAAGCCGCTCGCCGTTCTTCAGGCGGATATGCTCGAAGGTGCGAAGGTTCTGATGTGGCAGGGCCAGATCGGCGATTTGAAGGCGGGCTATTTTGCGGACATCGTCGCCGTGCCGGGCAATCCACTCGAGGACATCAGCGTCGTGCAAAAAGTCTCGTTCGTCATGAAAGGGGGCGTCGTATACAAACAGTGAATCGATGGCGATGAGAAACCGCGAGGAGATTTCTCGGCGATGAAGACGGAAGAATTTGCGAAGCCGTTTAAGATTACCGATGGCGGCAAATTCCGCCTCAAGGATTTCGCTCCGGACGAAACTTTCGGCTTTGATTCAAAAGAGAAAGCGCAGGAAACTCTTGATCGGGGTATCGCTCGCCTCAATGAATTGCACGAAAAACTCCTCGCACAAGACCGCTGGGCGCTCCTGTTGATCTTTCAAGGAATGGACGCTGCCGGAAAAGACAGCACCATCAAACACGTCATGTCCGGCACGAACCCGGAAGGCTGTCACGTCTATCATTTCGGGGTTCCGTCGGACGAGGAACTCAATCACGATTTCCTCTGGCGCGCCACGCAGCGGCTGCCGGCGCGCGGCAACATCGGAATTTTCAGCCGCTCGTACTATGAAGAACTTCTCGTGGTTCGCGTGCATCCACATCTCCTCAAGCAGGAAAAACTCGACCCCTCGCTTGTCACGCCGAAAATCTGGGAGGAGCGTTTCGAAGATATCGTCGCCTTCGAGCGCTATCTCCGCCGCAACGGGATTGTCGTCCGTAAATTTTTTCTGAATGTTTCAAAGAAGGAACAAAAGCAACGCTTCCTCGCGCGGCTCGATGAGCCGGAGAAGCATTGGAAGTTTTCCCTGAATGACGTGAAAGACCGCGAATGCTGGACTGATTTCATGTACGCCTACGAGGAGATGATTCGGAAAACCAGCACGGCTTCCGCACCATGGTACGTCGTGCCCGCGGATCATAAATGGTTCACACGGCTCGTCGTCGCCGAAGCCATCATCGACACGCTCGAAGAATTGGATCTGAGTTATCCGAAGTTGGACGCGAAGAAGCGCGAAGAGTTCAAGAACGCACGCGCCTTATTGGAGCGCGAAAAATGAATCGCATGTCAAACTCGAGGAGTCTGGGGAGGTATTTCGGCGCGCGAGGAAAGCAACTGCTCATCCTTTGATTGACGGCTGCGGCAGCTCGGGCGCTTTCCCGCGTTTGTAAACCATGATCGTTCGTTTGAACTGCATCACCACCGTACCGTCCTGCTTGAACCCCGTTGTTTTTACTTCAACGATTCCCATGTGCGGGCGCGACTTTGATTCGCGTTTGCTCAAAATTTCTGTTTGCGCATAGATCGTATCGCCTTCGAAGACCGGCGCAGGCATGCGAATTTCATCCCATCCCAGATTGATCGCATTTTGCGAGACGTCGCTGACGGAAAGCCCCGTGACGAGCGCCAGCGTGAACGTCGAATTCATGAGCGGCTTGCGAAATTCCGTCTGTGCCGAATAGTGCGCATCGATGTGAATGGGGTTCGTGTTTGCAGTAAGCAGCGTGAACCAAAGGTTATCCGCCTGTGACACTGTCCGACCCACGGGATGCCGCAAAATCTTTCCCGGTTCAAAATCTTCGAAGCTCGGCCCTCTTTGCTTCCGCTCATTCATGCCGTCTCTCCTTGCGCGATTGACGAATCAATTTTCAAGACCGATTTCCCGCAAAATGTCCTGCGTATGCTCGCCGAGCTCAGGCACTGCCCCCATGCGCGGCTGCGCGTGAGCCAGATTGTGCGGCGGCACGAGCGCGGGAATCGCTCCAACAGGAGAATCCGCCGTGGTCCAACGTCGCCTTGCCGCGAGCTGTGCGTGCCGCATCATTGCGGGCATGTCGTTCACGGTGGCATTGGCAATCCCCGCGCGATCGAGCCGCGCGATCACTTCCTCCTTCGTCAGTGTGCGGAAAACACTTTCGATCAACGTTTCAAGCTCGGCGCGATTGCGCAATCGATCTTCGTTGGTCGCGAAACGAGCTTCGCTGGCGAGGGCCGGCTGTTTGAGAACCTCGCCGCAAAGACGACGCCACTCGCGGTCGTTCTGAATCGCCAGATTCACGACTCCATCGGCGCAAGAGTATCCGCCATAAGGGACAATCATGTTGTGGCGCATTCCTTCGCGCGAAGGAATGCGGCCCGTGCCGTGCCACGCATAAAGCGCGGGCGTCGTCCACTCGGTGAGGCATTCGAGCATCGAGATGTCGATTCGTTCGCC
>JASHRL010000158.1 GCA_030037355.1 Candidatus Acidiferrales bacterium
CGCGTAGTACGTTGGTACCAGTGCCAAAGTGCTGAACGTACTGGCAGAATGTAACCCTCGCGCTATATCAGCGCGCTTGGGAAAATGCAAAACTTGGGCATCTTAAACGAGCGGCCTGCGGCGAGCGCAGGCTGCTATCGAATTGAGGCGCGGCTATGGGTGAATTGACAGTCGATACGATCGCAACGCTGGAAAAACCGGCAACCGAAGCCATGGAAACGAGCGAATCAACCACAACGACGGAGCGACCGCTCGAACGCCGGCGCCGCCTGCGCACAAAGCTCTCGGCTCCGGTGCGCGTGCGTGCGAACGCAGGTGTTGTGCAGAAAGCGGAAGTCTGCACGACGGTGGACGCCTCGCGCGACGGACTGCTTTTCACCACGCAGAGCGCCGATTATCGCCGCGGCATGGATCTGGCGATTACTTTTCCTTATTCCGGTGCGGCCGGCGGAGTGCAGCACGAGCGCACTGCCGTCGTTGCGCGCGTTTTCGAAATGCCCGAAGGCCGCTATGGCGTCGGCATCCGATTCTACGAAGGCAAGCGGCCGGGATTCGCCGATGAGCCTCTCGCCGAGCAAGCAGCGAAAACCGAGTCGAGCGGCCAAAACGCGGGCGCCGTGGCGCTCAATCTCGAAAGGCCGAAGCCGCTGGTGCTCGTCGTCGAAGCGGACGGCCGCGCGCGCGAAACGATGGCGATGGTCCTGACGACCGAGGGCTATGCTGTCGAAACTGTCGAGACCGGCGCGGAAGCCGTGGAAATTTTGCGCCAGCGCACGCCGAACCTGCTGATCACCGAAATCGAAATCACGGATATGTCGGGATACGATCTCTGCCTGATCGTGAAATCGAACGAAAGATTGCAGCGCGTTCCCGTCGTGATGACGACGCGCGCGGGGCAGCCGAACGATTATTCGACGGCGCACGCGCTCGGCGCGATCGTCTGCATGTCGAAACCATACAAGCAGGAGCGTCTGCTGCACGTCGTGCGCATGCTCGCGCCGACAGCGACCGCTCAGGAATTGCCAGCGCTGCCAAGCATGGCGCGTCACGCTCGTTCCAATGGAAACGGGAACGGCCACGCCGCGGCGCATCATTCGCACTCGCACGGCCACGGCAAGAATCGCGCGCGGCGATAAGTTTTCTGGCTCTGCGTCTCGCGCAGAGCCGCTTCCCTCAGTTGCCGGTGGCAGGCGCATTGCCTGCCATCGGCAAAGGTGCTACCTTCCCCATAACGTATGCTTCGGTTACTCTCGCACGCAATATTGATTGCGCTGACCTGCGCGCTGGCGATGTGCGCGATGCTTGTCGCTTTTCGATCTGCTCCTGCGAATGATAAGAACGAACTCAAGGCCCAAGCCGAAGCGCTGCTCGCAAAATCGCAAGGCCTAAGCAATATCGAGGCGCCCGGTAGCCCTCCGTTTGTACTCAACATGAAAATTCATTACCAGATCGGCGCGCAATCGATGGACGGCCAGGGACAGATCATCTGGCTGGCGCCGGATCACTACCGCGAGGCATACGCGGCGCCGAATTACTCCTACACGGGAATCGTGCGCGACGGCTACCACTATCTAGCCCGTACGAAGAATGAAACGCCGCTGGCCATCTATGAACTGCAGCGCACACTTGAGCGAGCATTGGGCGCGAGTGTTATAAAAAACGCCAGGATTAAGCAGGCCGATGCATCGCAATTCGGCGGCCAGTCACTCACGTGTGTAACCTTTAGCGACAAATCGACTCTCAAGCGATGCTTTACGAGCGACGGTGACGTGGCCACGATGGAACTTGATCCGCCGCCCCTCATGGGCGTCCTTGGCGAACGCTATGAATTCAGCAATTTTGTGGAGTTCGGCCTGAGACGCTTCCCACAGAAACTCATATTCCACGGAGGAGATGGGCATGTCATCGAAATTGACGTCCAACAGCTCGCCACGACAAAGGAAGTCGTCGCGGATGCATTCGCCGCTCCGTTGGGTTCAATGAAAGAGACTTGGTGTGCCGAGCCCGAAATGGCAGCTCCCCAATTTCCGACTGGGGCATTCAGCTACGCTATGAATCCGGGGCCAATGATTGACGCGGATCGAGCATTTAGATACGTCAGGGCATCGTTGTACATCGAGATTGGTCCAAGCGGGCATGCGCGCAGAGTCACCGTCATACGTTCGACGAAGCCCATTGATAATACCCTTCTGCGGATTTGGACGGACAATATGAGGTTTTCTCCCCGCCTTTGTCGCAACCAAGGGACGGAGTATCAGATGGAGATGAGTTTCGCTTGGTAGCTCCCCGTGTCGTCTGTGCCTGCGATCCTCCTAACTACAAATTCAAAATGTCGGCGTCAGAGAGGCGCTTGTAGTCGACGTCGCTCGGCGAGAGTGGTTTGCGATTGACGCCATCGGAGGGCCCGGCGCCGGCGATGTCAACGCGCTTTGCGGCGGATTCGTGGCGCGCCAGGCGTTCGCGGTTTGCGCCCACGACGCTGCCGGTCCACTCGCCGATGACGCGCTTGGCGATCGCGGGCAGCGCCTGTTTCGCGCGGCCGGCGACCAGCGCGACGATGGCGCGCTGATGCGTGGCATCGCCCGGGCCGCCCTGGAACGCGTCGCGAAGCTGCTGGCCGAGCTGGCGATTGGCGCGCAGCGTTGAGTCAATTTCGCGATAGATTTCGCCGACGATGCGTGTGCGCGTCGCGGCGGGAACGCTCTGCGGCAAAAGGTGTTCGACCTGCGCCTGAATCGCGCTGACGATTTGCTGCACGGCGGCGGCGTTGGTCGAATGAAAGAACGCGATTTTCGCGGCGCGCTGCGGATCCACGAATGGCTGCGCGGGATTCGCCGGCGCGACGCGAGCAGGCGCGGTCTGCGCAGGAGCTGGCGCAGATGGCGTCTGGCTGACGGCGGGCCCTGCGGGTGGCGCATTTACATGCGCGGCAGCGGTTGTTGCAGGTGCTGAAGCGTCTGCGGTGCCTGTCGTGGCCGCTGCGGTTGTTTGCGCTGTCGCGCTGGCTTGCGCTGTCGCCGGTGCTTGTGCGGCTGCGCCGGCCGCGGGACTTGCTTGGCTCGGCGCGCTTGCCATCGATGAGACTGCGCCAGCGGGCGGATTTGCCTTCACGCCGGAGACCTTAACTGCATGCGCTTGCATCGCCTGCGCCAGGCCGTGAAATGCGGCAGGCGACAATTCATGAATGCGCGCGGCGAGCGCGGAGTGATCGGCAGCCTGTGCGGAAAAAAACATGGCGTCGAGTTCGTCGAGCTGCGCTTTCGCATCGCGCGCGGCTTCCGGCGTGGCGAATACGGAGCGATACGCTTGCGCTTCGGCGAATGCCTGTTGCAATTCTGGGTATGCTTCCAGAGCTTTCGCCGCTTGCGCTGAAAGCGCCGGGGCGGCGGTAGTGGTTCCGGCGCCGTTTGAAGAATCTGTCTCGCCTGACGCGGCGGAAGTGCTGGCATCGGCGGGCTGCGCGACGGGTTTCGAAACCGCGGTCACCAATCCCAGAATTTCATCGTCAGAGGGATGCTGCTGCGCGGAACGCGAAGACGCGGCACGACTGGTTGTCGAACGCGAACGCGCTCCGCGCAACGGGAATGTCGTTGTATTTACGGCCATGAGTTTTCTCCTTTTCTCGAATCTGGTGCGGTGCAGAAAATCACACGCCAGAAAGGCGCTCAACAGGCCTCGCATCCGCTGGTTCATTTCGGAGCAAGTGGGGCGCTCTGGCGCAGTGGCAAATCCGGCACAAACGAGCTTTCGTACTATTGGCCGCGGTGCTAAGCTCGGTAGAACATAATCGTATTCGGGCAAAGGTAATTGTGCCCGCCGCAAGCCGTCGCCCGACCGCCTGAGGTTGACGATCGTAGGGGGCTTGAGGGCGCTGCCGGGGAAACCGATTCCTCGCGCGCCTCATGAGGTGCTGCAATGGGAACTTTGAATTCCGAAAATTTGATGAACGCCGCCAAGGGCGCTGAATCCGATTCCGAGCGGCGCCGCCGCAAACGCGTGCGCGTTTCCGCGCAGGTGCGCGTTCGCGCCACGGATCCTCGTGCCGAGGACTTCACGGAAGTTGCGATGACCGTGGACGTCTCGCGCGATGGAATTCTTTTTTCCACGGAGCGCCGCGATTTCTGGAAGGGCATGTCCATCGGCGTGACGTTTCCCTTCTCCACTGCTCCCGGCGCGCTGAATTCCGAAGAGCCCGCCGAAGTCGTCCGTACCGTCGAGCTCGGCGACAATCGCCTGGGCGTCGGTGTTCAATTCCGCCGCAGCCAGCAAAAAGCCACAGCTGCTACAGCCGCCGCCGGGCCGGGCTCAAAAGAAAAATCGCAGACGCACGGCGCTTCTTCGGCTGCGAAGGGCGCGGCGCTGCCGGCTTCGAATATTCGGCCGGTCATTCTTGCTGTCGAGCCGGACACACGCGCGCAGGATCAGTTGAAGAATCTGCTCACGCCGGAAGGCTATGACGTTTTTGCTGTTTCGACTGGCGCGGCGGCGCTCGACATTTTGAAAACCACCGTGCCTTCGTGCTTCATCGCCGAAGTGGAAGCAGGCGATACATCCGGATACGATCTCTGCCTGATTATCAAGAACAGCGACCGGCTGCGGCATGTTCCCGTCGTGCTCGTCACGCGCAACGCCACGCCCGCCGATTACGCGGCGAGCCATAATTTCGGCGCCGTCGTTTGCATGGCCAAGCCCTTCAAGCCCGAGCGCATGCTGCAAGTCGTACGACTTGTCGCTCCGCCGAATCGCGGCGACAAATCGGCCTATGGCAGCGGCCGCGGCGAAACATCCCTCATCGAACGCCATTTGTAAATCGCTGTTTCGTGATTCCAGAATCGCGCGGTGATTCCCTGCCCGACTACTTTTTGTGCTTTGGCGCTGCGGGCGGAGCTTCGGATTGCGCCAGCGCCGCCTGCTGCATCTGCTGCTTCTGCAAAAATTGCTGATGTAGCTGTGCGTGCGCGCGGACGTTGGCGTAACCCGCCGGCGATTCGATTTTCGCCACTTGGCCCGCGTCGGACGAAAACCAACGCATACAGGCGTCCAGCTCGATGGCGTGATTGTCCGTGAATTCGTCGGGCATGATGGACGGCAGAATCGTTTCGCGGGCCAATGTGTGTAGCTCACGTCCCGTCCCAGCTTGCTGGGACTGACGTGAGGTAGTTGCCACATCCCCGGATGCAATTCCCGAAGGCCTCAGGTCAACTTGCGCAGAAGCCGCGCAAGTGGGACCTGAGCTACAAGCGGCAGCAATCGGCTGTTCTTGCAAAAGCTGCGAAATCTCGCGGTACTGCTTGGTGCGCGACTCTTCGTCGGGAATGACGAGCTCGTCGAGGCCGATCAGCCGCTTGAGCAATCCAAGATTCGACGGATCGCCGAGCACAGCTTGAATGCGCGGATCGGGATTGGTCATCAACTGCATCAGCACGCCGCGCTGTTCGGACCAAAGCGTTGGGTACTGTTCTTCCGTTTCCGGATACGAAAACAGATTTCCTTTCAGATCAGCGAGCCGAATCCATTTCGATTCGAACGCCGCGCCCGGGCCCAGAAGCGTGACTTCGACGTCGCCGGGCCGATTCTTGCGGAAGCAATCGACGGCGGCGAGCATCATGTCAGCGTGAAAGAACTTCATGCGCCGCCAGACAAGCCCGATGCGGCCCATCGCTTGATCGCGCGCCATGGCGTAACCGCTCGCGGTGCTGGTATTCGCCATCGCGCCGCCGAAAAGCGCGGGAAATGCGCCAGTGAGAAACTGCGCAACGGGGCCCATCAAATCTGCGGCATGCGTTGCCAGATCCGGCGGGATGCGAGCGGGCGCGGGCTGAAAAAATCCCGCCGCGAGCGGCATGCCGGGCTTCGCTTTCGCCGGATAATGCGCGCCGGGCTCCGTGGACTGCGATTGCAGCGCATCGAAATCGAGCACTTCGCTATCGGCGTAAATCGGTGGAATGCCGTAGTCGTACGTTTCGATCTGCATGTTTGAAAGCGTGTTGAAACGTTCCTGCACGCTGATAAGCGAATCGCCGAGTGCGGGACGCCCGCTCGAGCCGTCGCCGGGCATCGCGTGCATCACGCGCCAGTGGTCGTCGACGTTTTCGTTGCGCGACTCGCAGTAGACGTCGCCGGCAAAGGCGACGTAGCAGCCATCGGGAAATAATTCGAGGAGCTCGGCGCGTAGCGCTTTGTCGTCGAGCTGGTAGAACGCCCACGGCCGCAGCCACGTGCGCTGAAACGTGATGAGATTCGGATTGTAATCGCCGCCGGCGGTCAGCGGGCCGCCCTGCGATTGTTCGAGGCGCGCGAGGCGTTCATACTGCGCCGATTCTCCCGCGGCGATGGGCGCGCCGATTTTGTCCGCGGCATGTGGATAGGCCGCGCGCAAACGCGCCTGATGCACTTCCATGTTCCATTGCAAAAACGGGTATTCGTGAATTTCATTGGCCCACGGCGGAGTTTTCAGCTCCAGCGCGCCGACCATGGTGATCACTTCCTGCCCGTTCGCCACGCGCAGCTTGCGCACGCCCGCGGGAACCGTCACGATTTCCTCGGGCACAAAATTCTCCTGAAGCAACAGCGCGCCGCAGGTGGCGCAGGAAACTTGTGAGGCATGGTAGGGGCGGCCTTCAGGCCCGCCCGTCGTTCCGCGCGACGCGGCTGAAAGGTCGGGGCTAAAGCCCGACCCTACGGAGGCGTCCTGCGACGACGCCGGCATTTCTGCGCCACATGCGGGGCAAATCCACACGCCGCCGATTTTCACCTGCCGTTCATCGAGTTCGATTTCCGGATGAAAGCCGAAGCGCTGCCCATCAACCACGTAGCGCACATACGCGCCAACTTTGCCGCCGGTCCAGAGATGGAACGCCTCTTCGACCACGAGGTTGCCGACGCGGTTGTTCTGCTCGATCAGCTCCGACACTTCGCTCGCGGCTTTCGCCGATGCGACGTCCGCTTCTGTTTCCGCCGATTGCGGGAAAAATCGCACGCGCGGGACGTCCTGGCTGAGAACGGAGATAATCGAAAGCCCGAAAGCCTGGTAAATATTCGTGACGAATTCATACCGCGGCATGTCTTCGAGCGTGCTTTGGTCCGCGAATTTCTCCTCGAACGGCAGATGCCAGTTCTGGTCGCGGTCGCTCCACCAGAGATATTGCATGCCGCGCCAGAATTGATGTGCCTGCTTGATGCGGCGAATTTCCGCGCGGCGCGAGATGTCGGATTCGGTGGTCAGTTCGAGAACGATGCGCCGCAGCGCGTTTTGCAGCCGATCGGGGAGCTGCTCGTTGTTCGGGCCAAAGGCATTTGCGGCCTTTGCCGTCGCGCGCGTGGCCAGACGGTCGGTCGCGTTTCCCTGCTCGACGGGCACGATCCCGGGATCGGGCGGAGGCGAGTTCTTGGTGTTCGCGTTTTTGGGCGTCATAAGAGAGTGTGCTGGTGAAACCTTTGTTTTTTCGATGGCGCGGCTATGCGCGTACGACGAGCTGACGCGGCGGAGGAAATGTTTCCGTGTTCGCTTCGCGCTCGCGGCGTGCGGCGCGTGCGTCCTCGATTTCGAGCGCGCGGCCGATTTGCTGCCACGAGCGGCGGCGCAACGGCGCGCAGGCCACGCTCGCGGCATTCGGATCCGCGACGCGTGGATTGCCCTCTGTGCGCGAAATGATTTTGTCCGTGTAGGGGCGGCCTTTAGGCCCGCCCTGTTTATCGGGGGGCATGCACTGCGCAGGGTCGGGACTAAAGCCCGACCCTGCAAAACCATCCTCACGCGAGCGCCTTGCGATTGTTGCTGCGGCACGACCCGCCGCGCGCATCGGTGGAATTCCTGCCACGCCGAGAATCGAATTGATAAGCGCGCGATTTTCCGCGCGCAGCCGCGCGACCTCTTCTTCGAGAGCGCGTGTGTACTGGCTGCGAAATGCGGTTGCGATGGATCGAGATGCGGCGCGCAGACACGCACTCGTGCGGCGGCAAAATTCATCGAACATCATGTGACCTTCGTGTCTCGCTACCATAGCCAGCGGCGTTTGGCGCGGCGCGGAACGGGAGCATGCGGATCGCGCACGTCGAGATTCGCTTTGCGGATTTGAATCGCGCGAATCGTGGGGTCGCTCGACGTGACGCGTTCGTTGAGCTCCTGCTCGCGCGGAGGTTTCTGCGGACGCGTGGAAGCGCGCGATTTCAATCCATAGCGTGCGGCGTCGGCGGCGTCGTCGCCGTCACGTTTGGCGATGTCTTCAACATTCGCCGCATCGCGCACGAGTTCCGGCAGCGTGCGAATCAGCTCGGGACACGAATCGGCGATGAGCCATTCGCCGGCTTCGAGCATCTGGTACATCAGCATCCAGCCGCCGACGCGATCGTTATCGGCCGGAACGGGCCGGGGCAATCCCGCGGCGGCGAAGACGTCGCCCATCTGCTCGGCGATGGAGGATTCATCCGTGCGCCGTGCGAAAGCGTCGGGCGAAAGATAAATCGCGTCGATCTGTTCGCGCTTCCCTGCCCCATCGAGCGAGCGTTCGACGATCGCCGTAGCGAGAGCGCGCGGCGCAAGATGCTGCGCCGTGAATTCGCGATATGTCATCGTGCTTGCGCGCGATTTCGCCACATCATTCGACGAAAAGCTCGAAGAGGAGGACGCGGCGGCGTCCGGGACGTGCGACGCCGGCCGCGCCGGGGTGGACAGAGGAGCAGCGTCACCGGCTTTCGGAAACGCCAAGCTGTTCGCAGACAGGCTTTCGCCATGTTCGTGCGTCTGGCGTTCGTCGAGCCGGTGACGTTGTCCCTCTGCCGCGCGCACGCCGCTCGTGTGCCAATAGACAGCGGCGGGATGCTCGAAGCCCCAATCGACGGAAATCCAGCGCGGCCACCATTCGGCGGCGGCGATCGATTCCGCGCGAATCACGCTGCGCCGTGGATCGAAATTCGTAAAGTATTGCCCGGAGAAAACGCTCCAATCGCCATCAAGAAATGCGCGGCGAAAATAATCGGGGAGTTGTTGCAGCGTTTTCAAATACGACGCGTCGTTCGCGTAAATCGGATTGTCCCAGACGCGTGCGGAGATGAACGCGTAATCCGCGGGATCGTATTCACGCGCGTCCATGCCCGGCGCTGGCTGCTTATCGATGAAAAGCGCTTTCACCCACGCGTGGCCGATGTTTCCGGGGTTTGTCGCGCCGGCCATGCACGGGCGCGAGCCGCTCACCGGGCAGCGATTGCGGCTGGTGAGAAATTGCCACTGGCGCAGCGTGAAATGCGTCAGCTCGTCGATGCCGATGAAAAGAAATTCGCTCGATTGATACTGGTAGATGTCATTTTCCGTCTGCGAATAGCCGAAGCGCGTCGTCGAGCCGTTGAGCCACGTCACGGTATGTTTCGCTTCGTTGTACGAGCGATAAAGCTCTCGCGGAACGTCGCGGCGAAAATAGAGCAGCAGCGAGCTTTCGAGTTCGGGAAACGTCTTGCGCAGCAGCAGCGTATTCGCGCCGGCGCAATCGTTGGCCTGCTTGATCGCTTCCATCAGCAGCGCTTTGGATTTTCCGGGACCGGCAGCGCCGCCGAACAAGCGATATTTCGCGTCGCACACATGAAATTCCGTTTGCTTCGGAAACGCGCTGTAAAGCAACCTCGGCCGCTGTGCGGATTTCGCTTCGCGCTCCAGCTCTTCTTCGCGGCGCGCGCGTTCGAGACCGTGTTTGCGAAGCCAGCGATCCACCCCAGAATTGACCGTTATCGGCATGAGTGATTTGCGATGCGATGAATGTGAGTCCCTGTGCGTGAGTGCGTCGACGAGGACGAACTAAACTCCTGTCTGCTTGATTTTATTGCCGACGTACATCGCCGCCGCGCCGCCGAGAAAGCATGCGGCGATCCCAACGTGATGCACGCTGAAAATCGCGCCGACGACAAGCGCCGCGGCGCCTCCGAGCTGAACTGCATAACCGATGATGGACTTCGATGCGCTCATGTTTCCTCCGTGTGAAGAATTTGTAGGGGCGAGGCTTGCCTCGCCCGGTCGGATCTAAAGACCCTAACGGTGCGGATTCGTACGTGTAAATTGCCGGCTCATGTAGCTAGCGAAACGCCGCGTGTTACTGCACCGGTTCCGTGCGGTCAGTGCGCGGGATGTCGTGAACGATTTCTGTCGGCGCGTCGGCTTCGGCAGTGGCGCGCGCCGAAGGCGGATCGAGATGTCGCGACGCTTCTTTCAGATAATCGAGCAGCAATTTGTTGCGCGCCGCCGTGCCTGCTGCTTCTTTGCGTTTCGGACGCACCAGCTCGTCGACTTTCTGATTCAGCGCGAGGCTGATCTTCCATTCGTCGAGGCCCGTGGCGCGCAGTGCCGTGCGCATGCGGACGCGCGGACGCGGCGCGGCGAGAAGTTGCGGTTTGTGTTTTGTAGACATGGGTTGAGTCGCTTTGCGTTTCGCTTTTTGTTTTGCAGGCGCGCGAGGCGGCTTTTTCGCTGCGCGCACGCCTCGCGGCGCGTGTGTTTTCTTGTGCGCCACGGCTAGCTGAGAATCTGCACGGTGACGCCACTGCCGCCGGTGATCGAGCTGACTTTGGCGCGGATGAAATTGGCGCGTACGCCGGAGACGGAGCGGAATTCGCCGGCCGTCGCCGTGGACGTGTCGATGGTTGCGTATTGCGCGTCCACGTCGTTCATCGCCGCTTGCAGCACGATGGAGACGGCGGAAGGCGCGGCGCCGTAGATCGTTTGCCAGCTGATGCTGCGGCTGTTGTCCGGGAAACCGGAATAGCTCGGCAGCGCGAATTGCTGGCTGGCCTGGCCCGCGGCGGGCGATTCGGCGTTGAAGGCCACGGCAATGTCGCCGGGATAGACGGAGTTCGGCGGATTCTGCGTATTGTAATTCGGCACGAAAGACTCCTTCGAAACGAGAAGTGATGGCGCACGGATGCGAATGCGTGCGCGCATGATGCGAGACGTGTGCTTTAGCGCGCGAAAAAAACGCGGAAAATAAAAACGCCGGCGAGGACCGCCGGCGTTGAAATTCGGTGTGCGATTCGCGTGACGCTTGCTTGTCACACAAATCGAGGTTACAAGAAAAACTTTTACGCCGAGGCCGGAATTTTGTCAAGTACCAATTTATCTAGGTGAAAGTCGTCCAAGGTGAAATTTCCAGCGAGGCGCTGAAAATGCAAGATTTGAACGCGCGCCGCCGCCGAAAAAATATTTTCGCGCGCGACCGCGCGTAGTACTTCATCCGCCAGTCTGCGCGTCCGATGCAACGACTGGCGCATCCGGCGACGGGGGAAGTGCGTAAAACGCAGCGCGGCGCGCGAGGAGAAAATAAATCGCCGCGAAATTCAGAGCAACGCCGAAGATTACCTCGCCGATAGCGATCGCGCGCTGAAGAGCCGGTGGAAGGGGCGGCGCGGGGATTCCCATTGCTTTGTGCAGAGCATCCATGAGAGTTCCGGTCTTGCCCACGCTCATAATTGTGTTTACCAAGCCCACCACACAGTAGACGATGGTTCCGATGCGCGCCCAATTCTTGAGCCAAAGCAATCCAAGGCCTAGAGTGAGCCCAAGGATAGCCCACACAGTTGCGGCAAGCATCATCTTGCGGCCGGTCATCAAGATGCCAAATATGACGGTAATGCGCCAATTCGTCGGGTAGAGAAACATCAGGGGAAAAAAAGCCGCGATCGCGAGAAGAAAAATCGCGATGACAGTGATGCTCGCCGGATGCGTCGATGCAAATCCGGCCCTCGCCGGAGGCGGAATGAACGCAGCGGATTGCGGGTGCGCGTCTGGTGCGAATGAGGCCGCGCCCGCGCCGCGCGTGGCGAATTCGAGAACGACACGCTTGCGCGTGAAGAGCACAAGCCACCAAATCGCGATAGCCAACGGGATGGCTGAGGTTGCCAACATTACAACGGCCACCAATCGAGCATCGCCTGGAGAAAAGTCGCTGGCACCTCTGGTTATTATGGGCGTGAGGATCGCCCCGAGCATGACAAATCCGCAGAAGCAGGTTGCCATTACGCTCATGATAATCGTCGATATTCGAGCCCATGTGCGCAACTTGAGGATGCCGTAACCGTTCAGTGCGCCCCATACGACGGGTATGCCGTAGGTCAGCGTGAGGAGGAATACTGCCCAGGCTGGCTCGGGTGGTTCTTGTCCGCGTAAGGATATGAAGACTAGCAAGCCGAAAACCGAAATGATTCCGACGCCGGAAAACATAACAATCGCCGCTGCGGTGACGTCACCGGAACGTTTCATGGCGTGGTTCCCTTCTCCACGGGAGGCACGGACGCGCGCGGATGGTCATACGCAAACGTGACGCGGAGTTGCGCGACGGCTTTCGCGAACTGCTGCGGCAGCGGCGCAAACGGCGCGGCTTTGGCGATGGCGATGCGCGTCGCGTCGTCAATGGACGCGTCGCCGGAGGAATGCGCGAGCGAAAGAGCACCGGCGAGCGAGCCATCGCGATGCAGCGCGAAAACGACAAGCACTTTGCCCTTTTTCCCGCTTGCAGAGGCTGGAATGGCATCGAGCCACGCGCGCGTGACCGCATCGGTGAACGCAGAAACGAAATCACCCCAGCCTTCTTTGCTCTTCACTCCCGCGATTTCCAGCGTCTCGGTGAGCATCGCGTGCGAATGCGGCGACGCGCCCGTGGGACGCACTTCAGCTTCGAATTCGATCGCGCCGTGAAACGTAAGCGTCACGTTTGGCTCTGCGGCTGGCTCCGGCACCCCCGGCCGCTCAACTTGCGCAACCGCCGCTGGCGCGACAAAAAGCAGCAATGCGAATGCCCCGATGATGCTTCGCAGCCGCATCGTCTTCCTCCTCGATCCCGAAAAAACTGATTAGTTATCGAATACTTGGCGGCGAGTATACGCGCGGATGCGCGCTCTACGCAATGCGGGGAGACTGCAGAACGGCACTGAATCGCGGGAAATGAATCTTATCGACCGCGTTTCACGCCGGCGGCGAAATCGCGTAGACGAAATGCAGAATGTCCTTGCGCACGGTTTCGCCGACGATGTTCATCCCTGCTTTTTCGGCGACGCGCCGCGAAGGAAAATTTTCCGGGCGAATCAGCGAAATCAATCGCGGCGCGCAGAGCGTCTCGAATCCGTACGCGACGCACGCGCGCGCAGCTTCTGTGGCGTATCCCTGGCCCCAGAGGTTGCGGCGAACGTGATAGCCGATTTCGATTTCGCGCTTGCCGTCGACGTCCTGCAGCGCGTGGCCGCAATCGCCAATGACCTTTCCGGTTTTCCGTAGCACGATTGCGTAAAGCCCGTAAGCGTTGGCGTCGTAGCTGGCCATCCAGCGCTCGATCCATTGCGCGACTTCCTCGCGGGAAAACGCGTGCGGATAATATTGCATCGCGACGGGATCGCTGAGCACCGCCGCGAGTGCGTCGGCGTCTTCCTGCTCCATGTGGCGCAGCACCAGGCGCTCGGTTTCCAGCACAGTCATCGAACGCGGCCTTCCATCGCAGATGCTCATCGTGGCGTCCTTCGTGGAATCACGGGCCATCGCAGCCCAATCGCAGTTTCAGTCAGACCAAAGACCGCATGCAGAAAGCGAGCAAATCCAATACCGAAGGGCCGTCGCCGTAAGTAGTGTATATGCAAAGTGGTAGGCGCGAATGCAAAAAGCTACCGTTGTTCGCAGTGTCCATTTCCAGAAAATGCAGTGTCCGAAATTGAAGAGATCGCAAGAGACAGCGCCGCTCCGACAGCAAAAAGGTCCGCGCGCCGCGAGGAGTTACATCAGATGCTTCAGATGCGCGATGTAAATGCCCACGCCAGAAGAAAAATCCATCCAGCCGTGCGCGAACATTCCCGGCGCCAGCGATTTTCGTCCCCAAGCGACACCGCCCAAGACCAAACCAATCCCGACAATCGCGGCCATGTGCACCCAGCCCTGATAACCGTGCGCCAGGCCAAAAATCACCGCCTGAATCG
>JASHRL010000159.1 GCA_030037355.1 Candidatus Acidiferrales bacterium
GTCGAAGGGCCCATCGCCATTAAAATCAGCAGCGTCGATTGAAGATGGTCCCTTGCCGACCGGAAAAGGCGAGTTTGGGGCCTGTATGAAGGTACCATCCCCGAAAAACCAAATGACACCATTACCCTTATGAATCATTGCTGGCTTGGATGGCCTTCTTCGTTTACCATCAACTGAGTCGGCCAAATTTCCGCCCCTTCGGACTGGGAGCATCCATGAATCGAGACCACAACGAAGAACAGAAGACGGTGGTGATTCACTCGGCCGGTTCGGACACCGAAGCGATGGTGATTCGCGGGCTGCTCGAAAGTGCCGGCATTTCGTGCGTTGGCTCGTCGAATACAGATCCGTTCCCGATGGACGAACCGTTGCCCGGATTCGGCGGAGCCGATGTCGTTGTTCTGGAATCTCAAGCTGCGGCCGCTCGAGACATCATCGCCGATTATTTGAAGAGCAACGACGGTATCGAGGTCGACGGCGATGATGATTCGCCGGATGAGGATCCCAAGAAATAAGCCGTCCGCTTTTTCTTCTGCTTCTTCTGCAAACACCCTGAAAAATCAATTGTTTTTGTCCGCTGCGAAATCGCTTACAGACAGATTGTGACCATCTGTGGAAGCAGTCACTGCGCCATTCCGATCCGTCCGGAATAATTCAATCTTCTTCTGCTGGTATCTCTGCACCGTCGCCGAATAGGGAAGGCCGTAGGGATTGTCTTCGCCGACCGAAATCACGGCAACGCGAGGGGTAACAGCGTCGAGAAATTCCTCGGTCGAGGAAGTCTTGCTGCCGTGATGCGGCACCTTGAGGAAATCCGCCGATATGGGTTGGCGCTCTTCGACGAGCGTATTTTCCGCTTCTTTCTCGATATCCCCGGACAACAAAAAATGAATGGAGCCGTCGCCAAGTCTGAGCACAACGGAGTCGTTATTCGCTGCGGCAGGCGCTTCCGCCGGATCTTCCGGCCACGAAAACTGACCCACGATTCCTTGCCAATCGAAGCTGCCGCCTTGCATCTTGTGCACGATGGGAATCTGCTCGGCAGCGGCCTGCGAAAGCAAGTCGCGATAGGCGGCGGCATTTTCGTCGCGGCCGACCCAAAGCTGGCCAACGCGAAAATTATTCAGAACGGCGCGAAGACCATCGATGTGGTCATGATGCGCATGGCTCAAGAGGACGACATCCAGTCTCTTGATTCCGCGCGACCAGAGATATGGCGAGACAACTTGTTCGCCGACATCAATGCCCGACTGATAGCCACCGATGCGTTCGGCTCCGATCGCACCTCCTCCGTCGATGAGCATTGTTTGCCCATCGGGAAATGAGATGAAAATCGAGTCGCCCTGGCCCACGTCCAGCACTGTGGCCTCCAGGCGGCCCGCACGTAGCGATGGACGGAACGGATAAACGGCAACAACAATGGCCAGTCCGAACAACAACACAAAAGCCACTCGCTCGGCAATCCGCGAGGCACGATTGACCGTCGCTGGTTCTCGTGCGAATCGATTCTTTTGCGCTTGTATCCACGCGATGCAAGCCAGGCATGCAAGCACCGCCATGAACCCAGCGAGCACCCAATGCGGAGGTCCTGGAATTCGCCACGACGCGCGCGGCAACCGGCTGAACCAATCGATGCTCGCGAGAAGCCAACCAACGAGGACGCCTTCTATTTTCGCGATGAACGCTCCCAGCCCATACCAAACATAACTTGCGCCGAGACCGAAGAAGCCGAGCGGAACAATCACAGAGGTCAGTAACACGGCCGGGATATTGCTCGCGGGCCCGGAAACACTCACTCGGTGAAAATAAAGGGCAAGCAGTGGCGCCATGCCGAGCTGAATGCAGAAAGACAGCACCAGAAGATCCCATATCCGCAGGCCAAGTCGCACGGGAAGAATAAAGAGCGGCTCGGTGCGCGAGGCCAGAAGGCGAGGTAACCTCGGCGCAAGATGATTTGCCATGGCGCGCAGGTCGAGCCGAAATTGCGTCGCACGTGGTGAGTGCAGGCGGTCGCGAGTGACGTCACTGAGATGCTCGAGCGCACGCCGATAGGCGCTCGATGTCCGGTCAATCCAGGGCAGGGCCAAGCCGGAGATCACTCCCGCAGCGAGAAAAGAAAGCTGGAAGCTGGCATCAAAGAGCTCATCCGGTCGCGCAATCAGAAGAATCAGCGCCGTGAGCGCAACGGTATTCACCAGCGCGACGCGGCGAAATTGCAGCCGCGCGCATAAGAATATCGCCGCCATAAGCGCCGCGCGCAAAATTGGCGGGCGGTCCTGAACCACCCCAAGGTATGCCGCAAGGACGATTAGAGTCAGAGCCGTTGCGGCCGGGAGGGGAAGCCGTAGCAGCTTGCACAGCCAGAAAATAAAAACTGCAAGAGCGCCGACGTGCAATCCTGCGAGAACGAGGACGTGAAACGCAGCCGTCTTCTGGAAATTTACGGCGATATCCGAGTTTACGAAATTGCGGTCGCCCAGGAGCATTGCGCGCAAAACCGCGATCCGGCTGCGATTTCCCGCATAAAGCTCGTCGAGACGAGTAAGCAGGCTTCCGCGGGCGCGCGCAAATCGTTGCGAAATCGATATGCGAGGCGCGCCGGCTCTTTGGATCAGTTCTGAGCTGCGCAGCGAACCAAGCAGTTCGATGTGTTGGCGCGCCAGGAACGCGCGCTCGTCAAAAGCGCCGGGATCCTCATAGTTTCTCGGTATGCGCGCGCGGCAAAGGGCTTCGACGCGATCTCCTGCGCGCAGTGGCGGCGCTGGATCGGAGTCATTTCTGCCGTAGTAATAGGTCAGCCGAAGGCCGCCTTGAACCGGAATCACGCGCTCAGCAGACGTGACTTGATTGAGATCGATCGTATATCGCAAGCCCCAGGGCAGCCGTTCTGGATCTTCGCGCAGGACGCCCTGCCATCGAAGCGGCTCGCTTGTGTCGATTCTGCTAGCGGCGATCAGATGCGCAACATCATTCGCCGGCACGTCAAGCCGAGCAAATTGCAGAGCTAGTCCACCCAGAGCAAACCACGCGGCGAGCGCGAGGACGGTGGGGGCAAAAATTCGCTTTGAGAAACAAATGATCAGAAGACCGGCAAGTATTGAAGCGGCTGAAGCCACGAGCCAGAGGTGCCAGCGGCTCGAAAATAACGGTTCTACGGCGATGCCGCAAGCGAACGCCAGCGCAAGAGCCAGCGCCGGCAATTTCACGGAGCGCGCTCCAAACGGGCGAATGACTCGATGTGGTACGTTTGCGGAAACATATCAAACAGGTGAAGTCCCCGCAGAGTATACGCTTGTGAGCACAGTTTTGCGAGGTCGCGAGCCAGCGTCGAAGGATCGCACGAAACGTAGAGAATGCGTTGCGGCCGAATCGCGATGATCTGCCGAAGCGCTCCTTCTTCGAGTCCTGCGCGCGGGGGATCGACGACAATCACGTCAGGGCCGGCCACATCCCGTTTGCGTTTCCTGGCCGATAAAAAACTCTCCGCACTATCGTTGTGCGCTCGGATGTTTCCATGGACACTGGCGTTTCGCTCTAGGTCGCGCGCCGACGCGGGATCGGCTTCCACGGCTTCCACACGCGAAAAGCGCTGGGCCAGAGAAACGGCGAAGAGGCCGACGCCAGCATACAGATCAAACGCCAGCTCGCCGCTTCCAGCAGAGGCCGCGACCGCGAACGCCATTTCTTCGACCAGAAATCGATTCACTTGAAAGAAAGAGAGATGCCCAACCTGAAAGCTATTTCGGCCGACTGTGTACGTCAATGAACCGGGGCCGTGCAACGCCATCCGTTCGCCGGGAATATCACGAAGCAGAATGCTTCTCGCCGAAGGCGCCGCAGCGGAAATCTCCTGCGCAATGGAATCAGAGGAACGCGGAAGGGATGCGCAAGTGACGTTCAGGAGGAGCGCTTTCCCATCGGTGTCAGCGAATGCTTCCACTTCGCGGACCAAAGGCGAAACCTTACCCTGCTGCAGTGCGCGTCGCAGCGACTCGAACGCAGCAAAAAGATCTGGCGCAAGGATCGGGCACAGCTCCACTGGACAAAGCGCGTTGGACCTCGCGCGAAAATAGCCGATGCGCGCAGTCTCGGCGCGTTCATTGCCGCTGCGTCCAGATACAATCGTCTGAATCTTCCATTGCGCTCGATTGCGGTATTCCCACGGCGGCGAAGCGTGAATGGTGATCGGGCCCGGCCAGTCGATGCGCCCCAGCCGGCGCAGCGTTTCGCGCAAAATCTGTTCCTTGATCCGAAGCTGCACTTCATAAGGAATGTGCTGGTAATCGCATCCCCCGCAAGCCCCGAAATGCGGGCACCGTGGCTGAATCCGATCCGCCGAAGCCGTGATGATTTGCTGCGCATCTCCGCGAACGAATTTCTTCTTGCGCTCCGTGACTTGGACTTCGACCTCTTCGTCGGGAAGCACAAAAGGAACAAAGAGCGTCTCGCCGTTTTCGTGCGCCAGGCCTTCGCCGCCGTAAACCAGTTTTTCGATTTTTACCCGCATGAGTGGCGTGTCCCGCGAAAAATTATTTCAAATAATACAAGCTCAGCCGCGAAAGGCCGTAAAGTTCGAAAAGGCGTTTCTGAAGATACTGCCGCTCAACGAGCGCGAGTTGTTCGGCGGACATCTTCCGCCTGTAAGACGCCAGAGCCTGATCCATCTCGCGCCGCACTTTGAGCATCGCTTCCGCGTCCACGGCCGCATTTAAGGCAGCCGTCAGTTTTTCTTCGAGCACCGTCAGCCGCCGCTCCAGGTCTTCCAGATCTAGCTTCGCCGGCGAATTAAGCAGCGCCTTTGCGTCCTCGAGCGCACGCGCGATTTCGGCGAAGCGCTGGCGTAGTTCTGGCAACGCTGGGCCGTATCTTTCCGCCGCGCCGAGAAGTTTGCGCGCGTTATCGTCCAGGAAGTTCGCAAGCTCCGCACGGGAAAATGGCTCGGTTTCTTTTTTCGAGCGCTCTACGGTCGGCCCGGTTCCCGCAGCGGCTTCTTGCGCTTCCGCTGCGGCTTCGAGTACGGCATCGACGCAGTAGGCCAGGCTCTTGAGCGGCTTCCCGGCGGTGCCACGACGCGAACGGCCGTAGCTTTCGAATGCGCGGTCAATGCCGCGGAGAACGGCATCCAGCGGAATGCCGGCTTTCTGCCACGTTTCAAGTATCGCCCAATCGACCGGCGAAACGAGCAGATGCGCGCCGCGCTTGCGCCAGAAATATTCTTCGATTTCAGTGAAATAGTTGAAGTAGTTGAATTGAGCCATTGAGCGGCCGCAATCACCGCGCGGGTTTTCGGGCGGATGTCGCCGGCTTCATCGAAGAACGATGAGATTCCTGCGCCGTTGCCACGCTAATATTTTCTGAGGATGTGTTTCGCTCCCACAGGATTCTCAGCCCTTCGAGCGTCAGGTGCTCGTCAACCTGTTCGATATGCCGGGAGGCAGGAGCAATCAGCGAAGCGTGCCCGCCCGTCGCAATTACGCGAGTGTCCGAGCCGAGTTCTTTTTTCAGGCGATCCAGAATTCCGTCGACGAGATCCGTGAAACCGTAATAGAGGCCAGCTTGCATGGACGCAGCGGTAGTTGTGCCGATGATTTTTCCCGGATCGCGAACTTCCACGCGGAAAAGCCGAGCGGCGCGAGCGAAAAGCGCGTCGGCGGAGATGCCCATCCCCGGCGCGAGCACGCCGCCGAGGTATTCCCCACGTTTGGAGACGACGTCGAAGTTGATTGCCGTGCCGAAATCCACCACCACGCACGGACCGCCGTATTTCGCGAAGGCGGCCACGCCGTTCGCGATGCGGTCGGCGCCCACTTCCTGCGGATTATCATAATGTACGGGCATGCCTGTCTTGATGCCCGGCTCGACGAACAGAGCTTTCAGATGGAA
>JASHRL010000160.1 GCA_030037355.1 Candidatus Acidiferrales bacterium
GCGAAAACTGCGATTGCGGAAACTAGAAGTGAAGAATCAGGCCGAGGTTGGCTTCGCCCTGGTTAGCCTTGTAACTCCCTGAATACGTTCCGCAGTAACCGTATTCGCAAGACTCTGACTCATTCGGAGTGGTGTGGCTGGCCATCCAGCGCAGATCGAAGCGAAGGCCGAGATATTTGCTGAAATAATATTTCACGCCTCCGCCGAGATTGAAAGCGACTTTGTTATTGAAGCCGAGGTAGAGCTCCCCCGGGTCGCTGTTGATATTGCCGAAGTTGGTCCATCCAACACCGCCAGCGACGAAGGGCCTGATATTGGAACTGGTGCGGAATGTGTAAGCACCGCCGAAGGTGTAAGTACTCAGCGTACCATTGATAATTGGCGTGGTCGTAGGCGGCGTAGTGATGTAGTTCTGCTCACTATAGGTAGTGGGCTGGCGGACCATCATGAATTCCACGGCGAAGCTGTCCCAAATGGAATAGTCCGCGATTACGCCGTAGTCGATGCTGCTCTTGATGTACAGATTTTCGACGTATTGATTTGCGTCGTAGCCAGCGACGTTGATTTTGCCGCCGAATTTGGAGCCGCCAAAAGGCGTCACTTCGAATTTGTCCGCGTACGTATCCTGCGCCATCGCGCAAGTGGCGCCGCAGCTCAGAATAAAGACGAGTACCAGCAGTTTCCGCAAGAACATTTCCTTCTCCTCCGTGTGTGGGATCGACTCGCTCCCCAGGAAGCTTGTCGCTCCTCGCTCCTTATGAGCCGGGCTGAAACACTGCCAATTCTACAACGACTTTGCACAACTCAGATTCCAAAGTAAGCGTAATTGCTTAAAGTTAGACGGCCTATGAGATTGTAGAGTTGCTTTGGCAAAAGAGCCGGCGCCTTGCGAAAACTCAAGAAAGGCGAGCGGCCTCTGGAGCGACGCTGGGCGCGCTCGTTGCACTGCGAGCAGCGGATGCATCTTCCTCGCGCCATTTGCGCGCGACTTCATTCAACTGGCAGAGAACACTCTGAATTTCCTTGACGCGCTTCGTGAGGCCATAGGTGACGGCCGGAGGAATCGAAGCCTCATACTTGCGGTAGACGAAGCCGCGCTCCTCGAGGGCGCGAAGCCGTTCGGTGAGAACGCGGGAGGAGATCCCCTCGACCTTACGACGAAGAGCGCCAAAGCGCGTAGGGCCTTCCTGGCCTAAAGTCCATAAAATGTACATAGTCCAAGGGCGGGCAAGCGTCTGAAGCAGATTGTGCATGGGGCACTGGTTGGCTGCGTCACATTTGCCCTTATTCATCGTCATAGTAATGGGATGCGCGACATCGAGGCTTGGTTACTTTAAAGTTCCTACTTTACAAAGTCAAGTAGTTATTTTAAGTAACCAAATGACGAATCCCTCATCCAATGGGGTGCGGCGCTTCCAGTGAGACCGCCAAAGCAGTGGAGGCGCCTGGAGTTGGAGGAGGACGGAAATGACGCTACTTCGGATTGATTCGAGCGCGCGAGGGAGTTCGGTATCGCGGCGATTGACTTCGAAATTCGTGGAGGATTGGAAACAGGAACACCCGAGCGGGACGGTGATCGAACGAGATTTGTCGCGAACGCGGCTGCCACAGATTACGGATGAATGGGCGGGAACATACGCGGATCCGGCGAAGCTGACGCCGGAACAGCGAGAGTATCTGGCGATTTCGGATGAGCTGATCGAGGAACTGCGCGCGGCAGACACGATTGTGATTGGAGCGCCGATGTACAACTTCACGATTTCGTGGCCGCTCAAGGCGTGGATCGATCAGGTGACGCGAGTGGGGAAAACAGTTGCCTACGGCGCGCAAGGACCGAAGGGGCTGCTGAGCGGAAAGAGAGTGGTGGTGATCACGGCGCGGGGAGGAGCGTATGCGGGAACGACGCGCGCGACGATGGATTTTCAGGAGCCGTATTTGCGGCACATCCTCGGATTCATCGGATTGAACGACGTCACGTTCATTAACGCCGAAAATCAGAGCAACGGACAAGCTGCTGCGTCGCGAGAGGCGGCGGTAGAACAAATTCATCAGGCGATTGCGCAGGAATCGAATGCCTGCGTAGAGGTAGGCTGCTGAAGCAGAGATTCCGGACTGCCACAACCAGACAAAAACTTCCAATAGCCAACGGGCAATGAGGGGAGAAGGAATGTCACTCGAACTGGCGGGGAAAGCAGGCACAGAAAACAGAGGCGTTATCGCGGCGGGCAGGGCGCTGGGGGATAACGAGGCGTCGCTGGTCGCGGCGGCGAAGAAGGGGAACGCGCAGGCGTTTGAAAAGCTCGTCGAACAATACGAGGGGAGAATTTTTCGCCTGGCGCAGAACATCATGCAGAACCGCGAGGACGCCGAGGACGTGTCGCAGGAGGCGTTCGTGCAGGCGTTTCAGCATCTCGACAAGTTTCAGGGCGATTCGCGATTTTCGACGTGGCTGACGCGCATTGCCATCAATCAGGCGCTGATGAAGCTGCGCAAGAAGCGGCGCGTGAAGGAATTTTCGCTGGACGAGCCAACGGATGAGGATCTACCGGTGCCGGTGGAATTGATGGACTGGGGTCCGACGCCGGAGCAGCGCTATTCGCAGAGAGAGATGAGGAAAATCCTGAGCGATGCGATTGCGGAGCTGCGGCCGATGTTTCGCGCCGTCTTCCAACTGCGCGACATCGAGGATTTTTCGACGGAGGAGACAGCAGAGGCACTGGGGCTTTCGATTCCGGCGGTGAAGGCGCGCGCGGTGCGTGCGCGGCTGCAACTGCGCGAGGCGCTGGACCGGCATTTCCGGCGAGGCGGAATGCCGCGGAGCGCAGAAGCAGAAGTGAAACGAGGCGCGATGGTGCAGTGAGTTGTCTGGATGCGAGGCCAGGGGGCGGATGATGATAGGCTATGTACTCTGCGGTGTGATGGCGCTGCTTACGTTTCTCAGCATGGCGGGATCGGGATTCGACGCGGGAATCAAGCGGCATAATTGAAGTGCAGGTTTTCTAGGGACGGGAATTTTTGCGAACACGAATCATCATTTTCGTCAGCGTGATTCAGTCGATTTTGTGGCTGACGCACTGGTTTATTTACGACACGTGGATGGCGTTCTGGGCGCCGTCGAGCGCGCATGCGATCTCCGAGCTGCGAATTGCGATGATCGTGCTGTCGATGACATTCGTGGCGGCAACGCTGCTGGCGCACAATTTTCGCAGTGGGCTCGTGAGCGTGTTTTACAAGATTGCGGCGACGTGGCTGGGATTCGTCAGTTTCTTTTTTCTGGCTTCGTGTGCGTGCTGGGCGGTTTTCGCTGTGACGAAAGCCGCGGGTCTGGCGCTCGATTCGCGAGCGATGGCGGCGACGCTTTTTGGACTGGCGGCGTTTGCGGCCATACTCGGGATGGTGAATGCGAGATGGGCGCGCGTGACGCGAATTTCTGTGGCGCTGCCGAATCTGCCGGAGGCGTGGCGCGGACGAGTGGCAGCGATCGTGAGCGACACGCATCTGGGGCACGTGCGGAATTACCGGTTCATTCGCAGAATTGTGGCGCTGCTCAATCAGCTGAAGCCGGACGTGGTTTTCATTCCCGGCGATTATTACGACGGATCGGCGGTAGACGTGAAACGGCTGGCCGAGCCTCTTGCCAAGCTGGATGCGCCGCTGGGCGCGTACTTTGTGACCGGAAATCACGAAGAATTCCGCGACCGGACGCAATATATCGAAGCCATGGCGCGAGCCGGAGTGCGCGTGCTGAACAACGAAAAAGTGGACGTGGACGGCGTGCAGATTGTTGGCGTGCACGACCGCGAGCTGGCACAGAAGGAAGCTTACCGGTCGGTGCTGCAACAGGCGGCGATCGAGCGCGACCGGCCGAGCATCCTGCTGGCGCATGCACCGCACGGTTTGCCGATCGCGGAGGCGGAAGGCGTTTCGCTGCAAGTCAGCGGACACACGCACGGCGGGCAATTTTTTCCGTTTACGCTGATTGCGCAGCGCGTGTACAGGCAATTC
>JASHRL010000161.1 GCA_030037355.1 Candidatus Acidiferrales bacterium
CCGCTTCCGGCGCGACAGTGATCTTTGGTTTGTGGGCCGCCAACGCTTTCGACGCAGACGAAATGGCGGCCGACAGGGACAATGGCAACTTGAGTTCCAGTAAAATCTGAACTATCCCGGCAGCGGCGCGACGCAGACCAAATGGATCGCTTGAGCCCGAAGGGATGACTCCCACGGCGAAGCACGCGACCAGTGAATCCAGCTTATCAGCGATGGAAACGGCACAACCTGCTAAATTTCGTGGAATCAAATCTTCGGCGCCGGCAGGCTTGTAATGGTCGTAAATCGCATTCGCGACCTCTTCATCTTCACCTTGTACGCGGGCATATAGTCCGCCGACAATTCCCTGCAGTTCCGTGAACTCGCGAACCATGTCCGTTGCTAAATCGCACTTCGCGAGTTCGGCAGCGCGATCCGTCGCGGGTACATCGGCGCCGTGAATTCCGGAATCAAACCAATGCCCTGCAACCCATCGGGCGAGATCACGAATGCGATGGGTCTTATCCAAGTAGCTGCCGAGCCGCGACTCGAAGGTGATGTGCGCGAGCTTGCTGGAATAGTCGGCGAGCCGACGTTTTTGATCTGACTCCCAGAAAAATCTCGCATCCGCCAGTCGCGCGCGCAAAACGCGTTCGTGGCCAGCGCGAACAAGGCCCGAGCGGTCACGGTCGAGATTGATGACTGCGAGAAAGTGGGGCTCGAGTTCCCCGCTGCGATTTTCGACCGCAAAGTATTTTTGATGGTCCCGCATGACTGTGATCAAGATTTCCGATGGAAGTTCGCGATAAGCGGGGTCAAAGTCTCCGGCGATCACGGAGGGATATTCATTGAGATAGGTAACAAGCTCGGATAGGTCCAAGTCCGGATGCACTTTCCATCGATTGTTCGAAGAAAGCGCGTGAATCTCGCGCTCGACTTTCTTTTTGCGTTCGGCGGGATCTACAAGAACGAAGTTGCGGCGAAGTCTCTGACTATAATCCTTCGGGCCTGAGACTTGAACTCTTGCCTTTCCTAGGAAGCGGTGGCCTTCCGTTACATTGCCAGCTGCGACCCCCGCATAGTTGAAAGAAATGATTTTGCCACCGAGAATCGCGACAATCCAACGAATCGGCCGGATGAATTTTGAGCCCTTACTACTCGTCCAATACATCGCGCGAGGGAATGGCAATTCGTTCAGCGCGCGCGGCAAAACTTCCGAAAGAATCTCCTGCGAGGCACGCCCGGGGATCACCTGCCGCGCGGCAAGATACTCTCCGCGAGGCGTCGTCGTGCTATAGAGCTTCGCAAGAGGAATCCCCTGCTTCTGGGAAAAACTTTCCGCGGCGCGTGTCGGCTGGCCGACATTATCGAACGCGACAGATTTCGGCGGCCCCAGAATTTCCTTCACTTCATCTGCCTGCTGAAGAAGCACTGCATCCGAGACAATAGCAATTCGCCGCGGAGCAGCGTACGAACGAAGCGGATTCACAAGGATTCCGGCAGCAGAAAAATGTTTCTCAAGTAACTGTTGAAGATTTGCCGCCGTCCGCGGCAGCAATCCTGCGGGAATTTCCTCGCAGCCGATTTCGAACAGAAATTCCCCTCGAACCTTCATTTGCGCTCCTGCGGGGTCACCGCCTCTTTTGCTCCCGCCGTCTGTGATGCCGTCTCGGCCCATCCATTTGCGATGCAATATTCGCTTGCGACCCGGCAAGTGAGCGCACGCACTCTCGCGATCAAAGCCGCGCGTTCCGTCGTCGAAATGGCGCCACGCGCGTCAAGAATATTGAAAAGATGCGAGCATTTAAGGCAGAGATCATAGGCCGCAAGTATCGGCGTCGGCCTTTTGTTCGTTGCTTCTCGCTGCGCACCATGCTGACTCAGAACGAATTTTGCCTCTCTCTCGTAGAGATCAAAAAGTTCCCGCGTGCGGCCGGGATCAGCTAACTCAAAACTGTACGCGGAGGACTGTTGCTCTTCGGCCAGACGAATATCGCCGTACGTCGCGGTGTCAGACCAACGCAAATGGAACACGCTATCAACATTTTGCAAGAATGCGGCGATGCGCTCGAGGCCGTATGTCAACTCGCACGAGACGGGATCGAGATCAATGCCCCCCGATTGCTGGAAATAAGTGAACTGGGTGATTTCGAGCCCGTCCAGAAGAACTTGCCATCCAACGCCCCAAGCGCCGAGCGTGGGCGATTCCCAATTGTCTTCCTCGAAGCGAATATCGTGATGCTTCAAATCAATTCCGATGGCCCGCAAACTGTCGAGATATAGATTCTGAACATCGACCGGCGGCGGCTTAAGTATTACTTGAAGTTGCGTGTGCTTGTACAAGCGATTCGGGTTTTCGCCGTAGCGGCCATCGGCTGGGCGGCGGCTCGGCTGAACATACGCAACGCGATAGGGCTGGGGGCCGAGCACGCGAAAGAAAGTCTCGGGATGCATGGTCCCGGCACCGACCTCGACGTCATAAGGTTGTTGAATGATACAACCGCGGCGCGCCCAATAGGTTTCGAGCGTGAAAATTAGATCCTGAAATGTTGGACCTTGCAGCTTGGACGCGCTGGATTTCTTCGCGCTTTGGGCCACGCCTCTTTTCGTTGCCGATTTAGAAGCCGTCAAGAATTGTTCTCCAGCATCCCGCGAGAAACCAACTTTCGTTCCGTTTGATGCTCGATCAAATCCAGGAGGTAATTCGTCAGCTCGCGAAGAGCTGACTTGCCAAAAGCATCTGGTTTAATCGCATCGAGCCGTTCAGCCAGCATGTTGTGCGCCGCAGCTAGTGCGTCGGAAGAAAGTACTTTCATCCCGGCAGCGCGACAATTTGTGCAAAAAATTCCCGCGACTGCCGGGCTCGCATAAGCCGCGATTGTGGTCAGTTCCCTTCCGCAGCGCGTGCACCGCTCAAACGAGCCGAGCCAGCCGGCCAGCCGCACGTTCCACAAAACGAAATACGCCAGCACCAGCGCAACCTCCCGCTGCCGCTTGATCGTTTGCGCGGAGAGCAGCAACAGCCGAAACGCGGGATCGGAGGGCTCACGATCCGGCAGCACTGACTCCGTGACTTCCGCCATCAGCGTCAACGCCACGCTGGCATCATAGTCTTTGAACGCGCCAATAAATGACTCGATCAATTCGCACTGGTTGATTCTAGTAAGGTCTCGCGTCTCGCGCTCGAAAAACCAGATACGCACGTACGACATCAACTCAAGCGTCGAACCAAAGCGGCTCTTCGGCCTTCGCGATCCCGCTGCCACACCACGAACTCGCCCCATCGTCCGACTCAGGAAACTGATCAGACGATCCGCTTCTCCCAGCGGATATGCACGCAAGATGATCGCTTCTGATTCATGGAGTGGCATAGCGTGTCGGCGCGCCGACCTTTTCTTTGAGCGCGCATCAGCAAACCGCAATCGCACGCAGCAAAACTAAACTTTTTACCATAGCGGCATTCCTTGTGCAATCCATCCCGGCGAATGGTTCCAAATAAATTTTATCATTGAAGAATTTTTGCGCTTGATTTTATGGGCGGCAGAAGAGCCTCGCTTTTCATTGCGCGATTTCTTCATTAAAGTGATCCTTTATGTTCCCGCGAAAGCGCACTGTCGCTATTGTCGACGTCATTGGGGTGGGACTGAACGCCACCGACATCGTCGTCGAATTACCGCGTTTCCCGAAATTCAATTCAAAGCTCGAGCTGATCTCCGCATGCATCCACTTGGGCGGCCAAGTTGCTACGGCCCTCGCTGCGTGCCGCAAGTGGGGGCTTTCGGCGCGTTACGTGGGAATGATTGGCGACGACGAGGCTGCCACCCTTCAGCGCGATGAATTCCACAAGCGGCGAATCGAGGCGCATTTCATCAGAATTCCTCGATGTGCAAGTCAGCGCTCTTTCATTCTCCTCGATCGCTCAACGGGCGAGCGAACGATCCTTTGGGAGCGCGATGCACGTCTCAAACTACTCCCTCGCCATCTTCGGCGCGAATGGATTTCAAGATCGCGCGTCCTGCTCGCGGACGGCCACGATCCCGCAGCCGCTGCGCATGCAGCGAAGTGGACGAGGATGCATGGAATACCCATCGTAGCTGACGTCGACACTATCTATTACGGAGTTAAAGAATTGCTTCAATCTACGGACTACCTATTTACTTCCGAGGATTTCCCCGTTCGCTTCATGAAAAACTCGAACCTCCTAAGGTCTCTCCGCGAGATCTTCGACCAATTTCGCTGCAAAGTTATCGGAGCGACTCTGGGCGCGTCCGGTGCGATAGCATGGGACGGCAGGCGATTCCATTACTGCCGGGGATTCGAGGTTCAAGCCGTCGACACAACCGGCGCGGGCGACGTCTTCCATGCAGGAATCGTGTATGGAGTCTTGCGCGGATGGCAGCTTGATGAAATGCTAGAATTTAGTTGCGCCGCAGCGGCGCTGAATTGCACGGCGGCCGGCGCTCGCGGCGGGATTAAATCGTTGCAACAAATTCGGAATCTAATGACGCACGGAACGTGTTGCGCGCGGGCCTTTTCCAGTGAACAACTAAGACATTATGAGCGTACTTAAGATCATCTTTCCATGATTCCACTGAAGAATCTGCGGCAGTACGCGACGTTCCCAATCATCACAGTGACGATCATCATTGCCAATTTTCTCGTCTTCTTCTATCAGATTTCGCTGCCCGATCGCGCGTTGCAATCTTTCGTGATGACCTATGCGCTCGTCCCTGCACGGATCCATCTCGCGCTTTCCGGATCGCACGTGACAATGACGCAGGCGTTCGCGCCTTTTTTCACGTCGATGTTTCTCCACGCGGGATGGCTGCACATTATCGGCAATATGTGGTTTCTGTGGCTCTTCGGTGGAAACGCCGAGGACCGCTTGGGGCATTTACCTTATCTCGGGTTCTATTTGCTATGCGGGCTCGGCGCCGGAGCGGCGCAGACGTTATTCAGTTTGGGTTCGGCCATTCCTTCGCTGGGCGCCAGCGGAGCTATCGCCGGAGTTCTCGGCGCTTATATTGTGTTCTTCCCTTCCTCGAAGATTCTTACGCTGGTTACGCTGTTTTTCTGGTGGTTTTTTGCGCGCTTGCCGGCGGTTCTCTTTATCGGCCTGTGGTTCCTGATCCAATTTCTCAGCGGAATCAGTTCTCTGGGAAGTGCCGCTTCTGGCGGCGTTGCCTGGTGGGCTCACGTGGGAGGGTTCTTGTTAGGCGTGCTACTTGTCCTCGGCATGAGGCGGCGCCGGACGGACTACGATTACTCCGCTTCCTAGGCACCCGCTCCAGCGAGCCCATGCTTCGCAATGCGCTCGGCAAGCCAATCTCCCACCGCCTGCGTGCTCATTGAGCCACCTAAATCTGGCGTGGTCTTCCCCTCGCGCACGGCAACGCCGACCACTTCGTTGATGGCATTCGCTTCGCGCGACCAACCGAGATACTCGAGCATCATCGCCGCAGTGAGGGCGGAACCTAGCGGGTTTGCGATGTTCCTGCCCGCGATGTTCGGCGCGGAGCCATGCACGGGTTCGAAGAGCGATACTCGCCCAGGATGAATGTTTCCTGATGGAGCGAGGCCCAGGCCACCGGACAGTTGCGAACCAAGGTCGCTGGCGATGTCGCCGAACATATTACAAGTGACAATAACGTCGAATTGCGACGGGTCGCGGACCATCTCCATCATCAATGTGTCCACGTATAAATGACGAGACTCAATTTCCGCGAATTCCTTGCGCACTTCCGCCCAGACGCGCTGCCATAACCCATGCGCGAAAGTCATGGCGTTCGACTTGTCGCTCATGCAGACGCGCTTCAAGCTTTTTCGCCGCGCGTATTCGAATGCATAGCGAATGATGCGCTCGACACCTTTGCGCGTATTGACATCTTCCTGGACGGCCACTTCATCCGGCGTGCCGCGCTTAAAGTTTCCACCAATGCCTGCGTAAGCGCCTTCTGTATTTTCGCGGAACACGATGAAATTAATATCGCTCTCGGAGCGGTCGCGCAGCGGCGTCAGACGCTTATCGATGAGAACGCACGGCCGCGCATTGACATACAAATCGAGCTTGAAGCGCAGGCCGAGCAAAATATCTGCCGCGTGCTGATTCGAGGGAACCCGAGGGTCGCCCATCGCGCCGAAAAGGAT
>JASHRL010000162.1 GCA_030037355.1 Candidatus Acidiferrales bacterium
GGAAGAGCTGACGGTGTCGATGAAGCAAGTGTCGAACAACGCCGAGGCCAGCGCGGAGGCAGCACGACGCGCTCTGGATGCTGCAGAACAAGGGAACCGCGCCGTGCGCGATACGCTCGAAGGCATGCAGCGCATTCGAGCGTCCGTGCAGGCGACAGCGAAGAAGATCAAGTCGCTGGGCGACCGGTCTCTGGAAATTTCAGAAATCATCAACGTCATCAACGACATCACCGAGCAGACGAACTTGCTGGCGCTCAACGCGGCAATCGAAGCGGCGCGCGCGGGCGAAGCAGGACGGGGGTTCGCCGTGGTCGCCGACGAAGTCCGCAAGCTGGCCGAACACTCACGCAGCGCGACAAAGGACATCGCCGCGCTCATCAAGGCGATTCAGGCGGAGACGAACGAAGCGGTTGTCGTCATGGAAGAAGGCACGAAGGAAGTGGAAGTCGGCGCGAGCCTCGCTGACCAGGCGGGCAAAGCGCTCGAAGCCATCTCGAGCGTGGTACGCCAATCGGCAGAACTGGTTCAGGAAATTTCGCTAGCGTCGAAGCAGCAAGTGCGCGGAACAGAAGGCGTGGCCAATGCGATGCAGATTATTTCGGGCATCACACGGCAGACTTCGCAAGGGGCGCGGCAAACCGTTTCGACCGTCGGCAACATGGCGCGGCTTTCGGAGCAGTTGAACGGAGCGCTGGCGCAATTCCGATATGCGTCGAGAAACGGCTCGGAGGCTCCCATCGAAGAAGCACGGCCGGAACCGGTCCCAGCCGGTGCACGCCGTTAGGGGACACGAACCCGGATTTCAGCAACCGGCCGGCCTGAGCGCCGCCCGCTGAGGCGTGCCCATGATGAAAGAGAAAGCGACCGCCGCGATTACGGAATACGAGCTCGATGAGATTCGCACGCTCATCGAGCGCCGCTCCGGCATTCTGTTCGATGCTTCGCGCGAGCGATTTTTTTCGACCCGTGTCCGCGAGCACATGGCTGCGAAGCACGTGCCGCATGGGACCGATCTTTTGCGAAAAATCCGCGGATCCAACGTCGAATACGACGCGCTGATCGAACGGCTGCTGACGCAGGAGACTTCCTTCTTTCGCTATCCCGCCGTCTTCGAAGCGCTCGAGAAAAAGGTGCTGCCGGAATTGCATATGAAGAAATTCTGGGAGACGCCGCGGACGCTCCGCATTTGGAGCGCCGGTTGCGCGACCGGTGAAGAACCATATTCCATCGCGATCACAATCGCGGATGCGCTGATGTTTGCGGATGCATGGAACATCGAGATTCTTGCCACCGATATCAGCAAACATGCGCTGAAACAGGCGGAAAGCGGAGTTTATTCGAGACGAAGCCTGGGAAACGTTTCACCGCGGCAATTGGACACGCACTTTTCAGCCGCGGGGAGCGAATCTATCGTCAAGCCGAAACTTCGCCGCATGGTTTCTTTCGCGCCGATGAATCTGGCGCAGGCGGTTTATCTGGGACGGCTCGACATCATTTTCTGCATGAATGTGATGATTTATTTCTCCGAGGCGCGGCGTAATTCGCTAATCCAGCATTTCTACGAATACCTCGAGCCCGGCGGATATCTGTTTGTCGGCCATTCGGAGTCGCTATCGAATATTCCGGTGAATTTCGAGTCGGTGGTGTGCGGCGACTGCATTCTCTATCGCAAGCCCGCGGGTGAAATGGTATATCGCGGCGCGGCGCTGGTGGAAGGAGCTCTGTGAGCGATCCGGGAAAAGGCGCCATCGAGGTCTTCCTCCAGGAAGCTTCCGAACACCTGCAATTTCTGCGGGAATATTCGAGCATTCTGCAGGAGCCGCAGCCGAATGCGGACGACCTCGAACGGCTCTACATCGCGGCGCATACGCTGTGCGGCACTTCGGCAACGTACGGATTCCCGCTATTTTCCGAAATCTCCGGCAAACTTGCGCACATTTTCCAGTACACGCGGAATGCGCCGCTGAATCCGGATACGATTTCTCCGCTTACGGAATTCCTTTCCGACGCGATTTCCGTTCTCGAATTCGATTTGCTGGAAATCAGCAACAGCGGCAACGAGGTGGCTTCAGACATTCATGCGTTCAAGCAACGCTACTCGTTTGCCTTCCCGCCCACAGCTGCGACCATGGAGACGGCTCCCGCTGCAACTGTCCCGGAAACAAGAACAGCGGTCTCAGCAACAGAGACCGGTGGCCCCGTGGGGCATCCGTCTTTTTACGAGGCGTTGCCGATGGACGGCGACGTGCCAGATGAAGTTCGGCAATTTTTCGTGCCCGAAGCGGAAGAACATCTTCAGACAATCACCGAATGCCTGCTGGCGCTAGAGTCGAATGCAAATCCCGAAGAGATCAACCGGCTTTTCCGTTCGATTCACACGATTAAGGGCTCAGCGGCGCAAGTGGGGCTGCATCGCATCTCCGCGATTGCACATCGCGTGGAAGATTTAATCGGGCAAATGCGAGATGGCGTTCTCGCTCCAACGACGGAACTAACCGACCTGTGCCTGCAATCGGTCGATGTCCTGAAAAAATTCCTCCACGCCGAATGGACGAGTGAGTCACTGGCGCGTTCGGCCGTGGATCTACTGCTCGGAAGAATCAGCGAGCTTCTTCCGGAGCATGGCGAAGAGGCTGGGCCGCACGTCGCGGGTGGAGCGCTCGTGGAAGCGGCGGCGCTTGCGGCTGGAGTGTCTGCCAGTGGAGAGCCGAGCGCCACAAAAACAGAGGCAACCATACAGAAAAGCGCAGCTCCCACCGCGCCGCAACTGCATTCCGTTCGCATTTCGCTCGAACGTCTCGACAAAATGATGAATGCGGTCGGCGAACTGGTGATCAACCGCACAAGAATGATCGGGCGGCTGGCGGAACTCCAAAAACTCGTGGAAATTCTGAATTTTTCCAAAGGACGGCTTGGCGAAAAGATCTCCGGCTTCCAAGACAAGTACGAATTCAACTGGATCGGTTCCAATAGCATGTCGCTTGTGCCGAGTGAACCGAAGAATCGCGTCCTGAAAACCACGCCCCCTCCCGCAGATACGCGACGCGATGCGTTTGGCGATTTTAGCGAACTCGAGATGGATCGCTACGACGACTTCAATATTCTTTCCCGATCGTTGACGGAAATTTCTGCGGACGTAAACGAAGTTCTCACGCAACTGAACGGATTCATCGGGCGGGTGGATGCAGACATCGACGAATTCACGAAGCTCGCGCACCACCTGCAGGATCAGATCACCGCTGCGCGCATGGTGCCGATCGGCAATCTTTATACGCGGCTGACGAGAACCGTGCGTGATGCCGCAAAGTCGGCGGGCAAGGAAGTCGATCTGGTTCTCGACGGCGCTGGAACTGAACTCGACAACAACATCATTCAGTTGATTTCGGATCCGCTGATTCACATCGTGCGCAATGCCGTCGCGCACGGACTCGAAGAGCCCCGCGAAAGGGCGCTAAGCGGCAAAAATCCGAAAGGGACGATCACCGTACGTGCGTATCATCGCGGCAATCACATTTTCATCGAAGTTGAGGACGATGGCCGTGGGATCGGGCCGGAGAAAATCCGCGCGCGAGCGATCGAATCAGGACTTGTGGCGCCCGATCAAGCGCGCCAGATGAGCGACCGCGAGCTTCGGAATCTGCTGTTTCTCCCCGGATTCTCGACAGCCAACGAAAAGACAGAACTGGCGGGACGCGGAGTGGGGCTCGATGTGGTGAAAGCGAATCTCGAATCGCTGAACGGCGAAGTGGAAATTCGCAGCGAAGTGGGCCAGGGCGCGTGCTTCACGCTGAAGGTTCCTCTGACGCTGATTATTTCGCAGGCGCTATTCGTGCGCTGCAACACATTCGTTTTCGGTTTGCCGTTGGCATTCGTCGAAGAGATTCGCCGTTTGCGACCGGAAGAGATCGACGAAGTTGGAGGCAAGCTGCTGACAAAAGTGCGCGACGAGATCATCGACGTCGTGCGGCTGGACGCGCGCCTCGGGCTGCCTCTTCTCGAAACGGTCAACGGCTATTTCCGCATGGTGATTGTCCGTGTGAACGGACGGCGCGTGGGAATTGTGGTGGACGAAGTGCTGCGGAAAGACGAAGTGGTCATCAAGAATCTGGGCGAATTCCTGCGCAACGTCAAGCTATTTCCGGGCGCGAGCATCGCACCGGATGGCAGCCTGATTCTTGTGCTGGATCTGCACCGGCTGGCCGCGCAAGAACTGGCTGAGCACGCGACATTGGCACCAATTGCGGCGGCAGCGCGCATATTCGCGCCGGGCGCTGCGGCGGTCGCTTCGGGCACGATTCCAGCGGAGGCAATCGACGAAGTTCAGGAAGAACGCGTGATCGTGGTGGCGGATGACTCGATCAGCGTGAGGAAATTTGTCGGGCGCATGCTCGAAAAGGCAGGCTACCGCGTGCGGCTTGCCTCTGACGGATTAGAAGCGGCCGAACTCGTAACACAATCGGGCGCGCACTTGATCGTCACGGACCTCGAAATGCCGCGAATGAACGGCTACGAATTGATGAGCCATCTACGGCAGAATCCCGACACGCGACGCATCCCTGTGATGGTAGTGACTTCGCGAGCCGGCGCGAAACATCGCGACCGCGCTCTGAAAGAAGGAGCTGCAGCTTTCCTGACAAAACCCGTGCAAGAGGAACAGCTCCTCGCCGAAGTGGACAAAATCTTTGAAAGCGAAAAAACCGGTGCGCGGCGACGGCCCGTGCCCGTGAGTTAGCGATGAGCGCTGCGGCGAAGAAAATTCGGGTGTTGATCGTAGATGATTCGGCGTTCATGCGGAAAGTGCTGCATTCGATTCTGAGCGCGGATCCGCTCATGGAAGTCGTAGGGCAAGCGAAAGACGGGATGGAAGCGATCACGATGGCTGATTCGCTGAAGCCCGATGTAATCACGATGGACATCAACATGCCGCGGATGGATGGGCTGCAGGCGACTGAGCAGATCATGTCGCAGAATCCGCGTCCCATAGTCGTGGTGAGTTCCGAGACGCGCGAGGGAGCGGCGAGCACGCTTGTGGCGCTCGAACTCGGCGCCATTGATTTCGTTCCCAAACCATCCAACGGCATCGACCTGGACATGAATGTGGTCGGAGAAGAACTCAACCGCAAGCTGAAGATGGCGGCAAAAGTTCGCGTGGTGCGCACAGCTACGCGTTCGAAGCACCACGCTCCGAACGCTCACCACGCGCGACCGGCTTCCGCTGAGACGTCAGAAGCAGCGACGGGGGGCTCCGGCGGACGTTTTCCAGTTGTGGTCATCGCGGCTTCGACCGGCGGACCCGCAACAGTGATGCGCCTCGCACCGGGCTTCCCGGCGGATTTTCCTGCGGCGGTTGTGCTCGTCCAGCACATGCCGGGGACTTTTACAAGCCAGTACGCGGTCCAACTTTCGGAAGTGGCGGAGATCGAGGTGAAAGAGGCCGAGACGAACGAGATTCTGCGGCCAGGGATACTGTACGTTTGCCCGGGCTCGCATCACCTGCGGATTTCCTCGCTGGGGCGCATCGTGCTGGATGACGGCCCGCGAATTGACGGTTATCGCCCCTGCGCGGATGCGGCGATGGAAACGGCAGCCGCGTGGGCGGGCCCGATGACCATCGGAGTTGTGCTGACTGGCATGGGTAACGACGGCGCAAATGGTGTGCAAGCCATCCGGCGAGCCGGCGGAAGCGTGATTGCACAGGACGAGGCGACCTCGGTAATTTTCGGCATGCCGGCGGAGGCAATCAAGACTGGCGCGGTAGGTCAGATCCTTCCTCTCGACCAGATTTGCGCGGCCATCGAGAAACGCGTGCGTCAACTGGCGCGTACCGCGCAGCCGGTGCTGCGATGAAAATTGCACCGAGCGAATGGCAATTTGCGCGGAAAACCGGCCGCACCGAGGCCGTAATTCTGTTCATGATTTC
>JASHRL010000163.1 GCA_030037355.1 Candidatus Acidiferrales bacterium
GCTGCGAAAATAGCCCGAAAGCAGGCGATAGCGGTCGGCTTCGTTCGGTTCGTCGTACTGGCCCGTCGCGAAATATTGCTCCATCTGGCGAAAAATCCACGGATTCGTCGCCGCCGTGCGCCCGATCATCACCGCGTCGCATCCCGTTTCCGCGATCATGCGCTCGGCATCCTGCGGCGCGCGAATGTCGCCATTGCCGATCACCGGAATTTTCACCGCTTGTTTGACGCGCGCGATGACGCTCCAATCCGCTTGCCCCGAATACGCCTGCACTCTCGTCCGCGGATGCACCGCCACGCCCTCGACGCCAACTCCTTCGGCCATGCGCGCGACTTCCACGGCAACGATATTTTTTTCGTCCCAGCCCGAGCGCATCTTTATCGTCAGCGGAATTTTCACCGCGGCGCGCACCGCCTTCAGCACCGTTTCAAGCAGTTTCAAATCGCGCAGCAACCCCGAGCCGCCGCACTTCACCACTTTTTTCGCCGGACAGCCGAGATTGACGTCCACTTCGTCGAATCCCAGGTCCTGCACCAGCGACGCGGCCGAAGCCATCACTTCCGGATTCGCGCCAAAAAGCTGCGCCGCGATGGGATGCTCGTCTTCGTCATAGTAAAGGTATCGCAGCGTTTTCGCCGCGCTGCGCGTCACGCCTTCCGCGCTCGTGAATTCCGTCATGATCAGGCCGCATCCGCCGAGGCCGCGAATCACGCGGCGAAACACCGTGTCCGTAACGCCAGCCATCGGCGCGAGAAGCGTCGCGGGACGCAGCGAAAGGTCGCGGATTTTCAACTCGGCGGGAAACATGGCAATTAATTCGAACGTTCGCCGGTGTCGGCAGCAAGCGTGACGGCAGCAGTGGGTTCATTAGCAGCGGTGGATCGTGAGGCAGGCGCGCTTGAGATTTGCGCCAGCAGCGCGTCCGTCGAGCCGCCGAAAAAGCTGTCGACGACCTGCTTCACGGCATGCGCGCGCGCCTCATCCTTGCTGAGATTCGCGCTGTACATCCACGCGCGCCCCACGCGCCGCCGCTCGACGATTCCCTTGCGCGCGAGGCGATCCATGATGGTCATGATCGTTGTGTACGCGCGCGGCCGCCGCGGCGCAAGCACGTCGCGAATTTCTCGCACCGTGCCTTGCTTCAGCAGCCACAGCGCAGACATGCAATCCAATTCCAGCGGAGCGAGTTCCAGCAGCGAGCGCCGCTTGGCCACTCTCGCGTTTTGGTTATTCTTGGCAGCTTCCTGACTCATGATCTCTTCTTCTCGGCGCTGGCGACGCGCTCGAAAAGCGTCGCGCCTCCCGACGGCCTCGCCGCCTGCGCACTGGATTTTGCCTTCGGCTCGCCGCTCGTCTCCCCTGGAGCCAGAAACGCCGTCGCATTCAGCAGATTTCGCCGCAGCGCTGCGTTTCGTTCGCTCCACAATTCATCCGCCGGTGTCTGATTCAGCGTCTCGCGCATCGCCGCCATCTTTGAATCGAGATCATCGAGATGATGCAGCAGCACCGCTTCGCGCATCGCCGGCAACTTCGGCGAACCAAACTCATATTCGCCATGATGGCTCACGATCAAATGCTCCACGAGCGTCGCCAGCGGCTTCGGAAAATCCACAATGGCATCGATTTTTTTCCGCACCATCGCCAGTCCGATGACGATGTGCCCCAGAAGCTGTCCTTCCGTCGTGTAATTGATCGCTCGCGCATAGCTCAATTCTTCCGTCTTGCCGATATCGTGCAAGACGATTCCCGTCAGCAGCAAATCGCCATCCACTTCCGGATAATGCTGCGCCACGCGCTTCGCCAATCCGCACAGGCTCACAATATGCTCGAGCAATCCGCCGAGGTACGCATGGTGCATCATCATCGCCGCCGGCGCGCGCTTCAGTTTCGCGGCACAATCAGGATCGTCCACGAACGCTTGCAGCAATTTCCGCAGCCACGGATTCCGCACGCTGCCGATTTCTTCGCGTAATTGCGCGTACAGTTTTTCGACATCCTGTTTTGTGTGCGGCAAAAAATCATCCAGCGTGTAGTCCGTTTCCGCGGCTGCCTGAATCTGCTCGATGGTCAGCTCTTTTTCGCCGCGATACAGTTTCACGCGTCCGCGCACGCGCACGATATCGTCGGCCGCAAACGTCTGCGCCAGTTCCGCGAAGTTGTCCCACATTTTTGCTTCGATGGTTCCCGTGCGGTCGGCGAGCGCCAGCCGCAGCCAGCTCTTCCCGGAATTCGCGGAGGTGCGAATTTCCTTCTCACGGACCAGAAAAAATGACGCGACCGCCTGTCCGTCCTGAAGGTCCGCGACAAATGCGGATTTCATTGATATTGGTCCTGATCCTCGTCGTCGGTAGTGGTCTTCTTGACCTTTTTCTTCTTGGCTTTGTCTTGTTCCGCGGTATAAGCCGCTTCGCTGATCACGCTGCCGCCTTCTACGGCTCCCGCGTCGACATACCCGGCTTTCACCACCACGTAGCTGTCCTTGCGCAACTGGTCCAGATACTTTCGCAGCGCCGGCTGAATTCTCTGCTGATAGAGCGTGTTATCGATATCCGACTCGACTTTCGTCAGCGGCTGCAATCCCGCGTCGAAATGCTGATTGACGCAGTAAATCTGCACGCCATTGTCCGCGGGAAGCACGTCGGTAACGTCGCCCTTATGCAGCGCGAAGACCAGCTTCGCCAGCGGGGCCGAAAGTTCATCTCTCGGAAACTCGCCAATTTCTCCGCCTTGCGCCGCCGTCGAACCCTCCGAGAACCTCTTCGCCAGCGCGGCAAAATCCTCGCCTTCCTTCAGTCGCTTCTCCAAGCCATCCGCCTTTTGCTTGATTTGCTGCACTTCCGCGGGAGTCTTGTTTTCCGTGCTCAGGAAAATCACCGACAGGTCCACTTCCTCCGGCCGGACGAATTCATTCTTGTGCGCGTCGTAGTACTTCTGAATTTCTTCGTGCCCAATCTTGATCGTTGATCCGACTTGATCCGAAATCACTTGCTGCCTCAGCAGCTCATTCTTCATGCTCTCTTTATAGTCTTCCCACGAATATCCCTGCGACTCGACCGCTTTCTGCAGCGCATCCATGCTGTCGAGCCCGTTCTGCTGGCGGATATCGTCGAGCCGCTTGATGACGTCCGTATCCACGTTCATGTCGAGATCCTTGGCGCGCTGCACCAGCAGCGATTGGTCAATCAAGTCGCGCAGAAGATCTTTCTTTTCCGTCGCCAGCATCGCGTTGATTTTTTCCTGCGCGCATCCCTGGCATTCCTGCTGCACTTCGCCCGGCAGCGCATCCAGCGCCTTGTTGTAGTCGGAAAGCGTGATGATGTCGTTGTTCACGCGCGCGATGATCTCGTCGACGATCGTTCCGGTCGCATAAACGGCGGTCGGCGCGAGAATCGCAAAAATTGCGGCCCAAAGGATTGCTGCGGATCGTTTCATAATCATCAGATTTTATCCCTACGTTTGTAGTTCTAGCAATACGTTTCTTACTGCTTCCGTTATTTTTTCCGGCTGGCGCTTCCATTGCACCCAAAGCGTTCCCGTTGGATCAAGCCTCATGTTCTTGTGCGTTCGAATGATCTTCACCAAAGTTTCCGGTTTCACCGGCGTATCTTCATGCCACCGGATGGCCACGCTCTCGCCGCGTTTGTCGATCGATGCCACCAGCAGCTTCTCCGCCAGCGCCTTCAGCAGCGCATACTCCAACAGGTTCTCGACAGCGCGCGGCGGAGGACCGAACCGGTCGCGGAGTTCCTCCAGCACTTCGTCCCGCATCTCTTCCGTCGCGACGCCTGCAATGCGCTTATACACGCGCAGCCGCGAACTTTCACTTTCGATGTATTCCGCCGGGATTCGGATGTCCAATCCGAGATTCAGCGTTGCGCGCCGTTCCGGCTGCACGGCTTCACCTTTGCGTTCGGACACCGCGCGCTCGAGCATCTGGCAGTACATATCGAAGCCCACGGCCTCGATGTGCCCGTGTTGCTCGCTTCCCAGCATGTTTCCCGCGCCGCGCAGTTCCAGGTCCAGCGCGGCGATGCGAAAACCCGCCCCGAGATCGCTGAATTCCTTGAGCGCCGCCAGCCGTTGCCGCGCCAGCCCCGAAAGCGAAGTCTCCGGCGGCACGAGCAGATACGCGTATGCGCGCTGGTTCGACCGCCCCACGCGTCCGCGAAGCTGGTACAACTCGGAAAGCCCCAGCCGGTCGGCGCGATTGATCACAATCGTGTTTGCGCTGGGTATATCGAGTCCATTTTCGATAATCGTCGTCGCCACCAGCACATCGGCTTCATGCTGCATGAATTTCATCATCACTTTGCTCAATTCCTGTTCGCTCATCTGCCCGTGCCCAACCACGACGCGCGCCTTCGGCACCAGTTCCTGCACCATCGTCGCAACGGAGGCAATCGATTCGACACGGTTGTGCACGAAAAAGACCTGCCCGCCGCGCGCCATTTCCTCGGTGATCGCGCGCCGAACCAGACTCTTGTCAAACGGCGCGACCACCGTCTGAATCGCCAGCCGGTCCTTCGGCGGCGTTTCGATCACGGACATATCTCGCAGCCCGACAAGCGACATGTGCAGCGTCCGCGGAATTGGCGTCGCCGACATCGTCAGCACATCCACATTTTTGCGCATCTCCTTGATGCGCTCTTTGTGCGCGACGCCGAATCGCTGTTCTTCGTCCACCACCAGCAGGCCGAGATCGTGAAATTTCACGTCCTTCGAAAGCAGCCGATGCGTGCCGATGACGATGTCGATTTTGCCGGCCTCGAGGTCGGCAAGAATTTTCTTCTGCTCGCGCGGATTCTGGAAGCGGCTCAGCATCGCGGTGTGTACGGGAAACGCCGCGAATCGCCGCCGGAAAGTTTCATAGTGCTGATAGGCCAGCACGGTCGTCGGGGCCAGCACCGCGGCTTGCTTCGAATCTCCCACCGCTTTGAACGCCGCCCGCATCGCAACCTCAGTCTTGCCGTAGCCGACGTCTCCGCAAAGCAGCCGGTCCATCGGCTGCGAGCCTTCCAGATCCCGCTTCACGTCCTCGATCGCGCGGTTCTGATCCGTTGTCTCCTGAAATTCGAAGGCGTCCTCGAATTCCTTCTGCCACGGCGTATCTGCGGGATACGCGTGCCCCTTCACAGCCTTGCGCTCCGCGTAAAGCTTCAATAGCCGTTGCGCCATGTCGCTGACGGATTTCTTTACGCGCGATTTGCGCGCTTCCCACGCCTGCGCTCCCAGCCGGTCGAGCCGCGGCGTCGCTCCGCCAAGCGATTGATACTTCTGCACCAAATCCAGCCGCGTCAGCGGTACGTAAAGCTTGGCATCTTCGGCGTATTCGAGCTGCAGAAATTCGCCGGTCACGCCGTCCACGTTCACCTGCCGCAAGCCCTGAAAACGCCCGATTCCGTGATCCACGTGGACCACGAAATCGCCCGGCTTCAGCTCCGAAAAATCGCCGAAAAAACTCGTCGTCTTCGCGCGACCGCGCTGCCGCGCCGCGGGCGTTGCGACCGCCTCGAACAAATCCGAATTCCCGAAAATCGCCAGCTTCGCCGAGGAAAATTCCACGCCCTCTTCGAGCGGCGCTTTAATCAGCACTGCGGCCGGAATGCTCCCGCCGCTCGACTCATCCGCTAGCCGCGAAGCCGTCGCTCCCTGCCCCAGTTCCCCCAGGCGAAAAGGCAATTCGTATTCATGGCACAAATCGGCAAAACGCTCGAGTTCTCCGGTGCTCGCCGCGCTCAACAGGACTTGCTCGCCCGCATCCAGCCGTCCTTTTAGCTCCGCCATGAACGCTGCAATATTGCCGCGATAGCGCGTCGTCGGCCGTGTCGGCAGGCTGAACCGCGCCTCGCTTTCGTTCTCCATGGCGAGCTGTTCGAGCTTCAGCGCGGAAATGGCCTTCCGTGCGTGCCGCCATTCTTCGTCGCTGAGGATGTAACTCTCCGGCGGCGCCGCATCCGGTTCTTCCGCCGCTGCTTCCGCAAGACGCGCGCGATACTTTTCGAGCGCTGCATCGAGCGCCGCAGGCTCATCTTCGATCAGCACAACGTTTTCACTGAGCCGTAGCAGATGCGACTTGCGCTCGTCGCTTCGCGACGACTGAAATTCCCAGCCGGGGAAAAATCCTGCCGCCGCCTCCGAGCCTTCCGCCACAGAACCTTCATGTCCCGCGACAACGAGTTCGCGCAAGCGTTCCAGTTGCTCCGAGCTGCGCGGATAATCCGTCAGCGGCAAAAGCGTGATGCGTTCGAGCGAATTCGTCGAACGCTGTGTCTCTGGATCGAATTCGCGAATCGATTCCAGCGTGTCGCCCAGCAGTTCCAGCCGCACGGGGCGCTGCGCCTCCGGCGGAAAAACGTCCATGATTCCCCCGCGCACCGCGAACTGCCCGGCCATTTCCACCGTGTCCGCGGCCTCGTAGCCGACGCTCGCCAGATGCGCGAGAAACTCCTCGCGCGGCACGTCTTCGTCGCGTACCAGCGTGAGCGCCAGGCTGCGATAGAATTCCGGGCCGCGAAGCCGCAGCACCGCCGCGTTCACCGGCGCAATCACGACGTCCGCTTCGCCGCTCGTCAGCCGCCAGAGCGCCGTCGCGCGCGCCGCGGAAATCTCCGGATGCGGCGATTGATGGTCATACGGCAGGACTTCCTGCTCCGGCAGCGTCAGGACTTGCGCATCCGATTTCCCGAGCGCGCGCAAGAAATAATCCACAAGCGGGTAAATGCTTTCGGCTTTCTGGTTCGATTCGACGAGAAAAAGCGCCGGCCTCGCCAGCGCTTGCGCGGTCAGCGCGACGACGAGCGCCTTGGCCGAATCTGTCAGTCCTGCGAGCGAAACTTCGCGCTTGCCCGCCTGGGCGGTCGCGCCTCGCCGCAAGCGGTCGAAGCACTCCTCGACCGCGCGCTCGCGGCCGATGCGAGAAAGCAGCTCGCCCGTCAGCGGAAGAATCATGTCGGAATTTTCTGGATGCGTTCGATGATCGCTGACGTCGAGTACCTGGGCTCGAGCGGAATCGAAACCACGCGCCCGCCTGCCGCTTCCACTTCTTCCCGCCCTACGACTTCATTCGGGCCCCAGTCGCTTCCCTTCACCAGCACGTCCGGCAAGACGCGCGTGATGATTTCGCGCGGCGTCGGCTCATCGAACAGCACGACGTAATCCACTGCCGCCAGCGCCGCGGCCACTTCCGCGCGCTCCGCTTCGTTGATGATGGGACGATTTGCGCCTTTGTTTCCGCGGACGCTGCGGTCCGTGTTCAGCGCCAGAATGAGAATGTCGCCCAGTTCGCGTGCGGATTCGAGTAGCCGGATGTGCCCGGGGTGCAGCAGGTCGTAGCAGCCGTTTGTAAACACAATTCGGCGCTGAGCGGCCTTCGCCTCGGCCACTCTGCTCATCAACTCATCCTGCGTAACTACTCTGCCCAACGATTCCCCAGCGCGAACTGCCGCGCATTCCCTAACGCCTCGATTTTATCACGTCCCCGCGAAACATTTGTTGCTGCCCGCCGCGAATTTCTCGGAACCATCGAATTCGATGTTATACTTGTCTCCTTGGACTTGGTTCGCCCCTTCAGTTTGGTTAAAGCAGAGAAATGAAACAGATTGCGGTGGTAGGCGGAGGCCCCGCCGGGGCGCTCTGCGGCGAAAAACTGGCCAGCGCCGGATTCCGCGTCACGCTCTTCGATGAGCATCTGGCCTGGGAAAAGCCCTGCGGCGGCGGCCTGACGCACAAGGCCATCGAAAAATATCCCTTCCTCCTCAGCGGCCCGCAGACCAAGAAAGAAA
>JASHRL010000164.1 GCA_030037355.1 Candidatus Acidiferrales bacterium
TGGTTTGCGGCGAGCGGAAAGCTGCGCGTGGAATTCGATCCGCAGCGCTGTCCGTTTTCTTCGAATGTCTTTGAAGCACCTGCCGGGATGCGGTTGATGAGCGGTACGCCGCGGGCGGGGATTTCCGCCGGATCCTATAAATACCAGCTATCCATCAATGACCACGTGGTTGCGCATGGCGAGGTGATTATCCGCGCGAAATAATCGCGGAAAGAGCTAGCGCTTGCGCCGTCAAAGCCTGCCGCAAGACGCGGCTGCCCGCGACCAGCTTCAGTCGCTGGCCAAGGCTGTCCGGCCAGAACTAATCGACTCGGCAAGAGTCCGGCGCGCTTGCGCCATGCGAAATGGCGAAACGGCCCGGCTAGCCGGAATCACGAGACTGGCCGCGCGGCGCGGAAAATCCCGCCGCCGGTCAAAATGAAGGCCAAACTCGCTGAGCATTTCTCCTGCAAGCTTGGGATCATCGCTGCGTTCGACACCCCAAAACCACAGGCGATCCTCATTTTTCTGCAGGAGCTGAAGCGCTTCTTCGAGCCGCTTCATCGCGACGTCAAACGACGACACCAAGAAGAAGACCGGCAAAGACCAGCCCTTACGCCCGAAAGCAGCCTGGATGCGGACGGAATACCTTCCGTTCTGGTTGACTTCAATACAGCAACGATACTCGTTGCGATGGATAATGGTCTTTTGAGTCTGGCTCATAACGTTCCTCGGTTCTGGGGAAGCCGTCCGGTGCTCTGACCCTCTAGCCGTGAATGTCACCTTTTGTTACCGACGATGACGCTGGCTGAGTTGCTAGAACCACCAGCTTTCTTCTGTCAAACCGTAGGTGGCAGAAACGGGCAAGGCGAAGCGCCGACTTCAATAATCGCGCCCCGCTGGCTACAGGGCCCTGCGCTGCAGAAGAAATATGCTAGATGACGGGAGTGGGGGAAGCAAGCACAAAATTTTGCCTGGGAATATCGATGTAAGTATCTATTTTACTGTAGCTTAGCTAGATGCCGGACTTGTGAGGACCTTCAAGTTCGCCTGGTTGAATACGAGCTTCCCCTCGTCCTGATAGCGCTTCATTAATGCATCATGGAAGGCTTCAAAGGCAATATTTTGCTTGTCGGTGAGAATTTGCTGCTCGAGATCGGCCTTGGCCTTGGCAAAATCCTCCGAGTTGACGTCCTGTTTCGCCTTTAGCTGAAAGACCACCCAGTTTCCGGCGACCTGCACGGGGTCGCTTGATTGGCCGACGGACATATTGAAAGCCGATTCCAGATTTTTTGCGGGGCCGAGATCGGCGACCTGACTCGTACGGGTGATGGAATCGGTCGTTTTCACAGTAAGGCCTAGCGATTTAGCAACCTTGTCGAGCGGCTCACCTGCTTTCACGCGTTTGGCCAGTTCCGCAGCCTTCTGCAAGGCGATGTCCTGAGCTTTTTCCTGCCGGTAATCCGCGAGGACGCGGTCGTGAACCTCGGCCAGCGTGCCTTGATGAGCGGCGACGACCTTGTCGACCGTGATGATGACGTAGCCGCGATCAATCGAAATCGGCTGGCTCAATTCGCCTTGATGCAGCGAGAACAGGGCTTCCTTCAGGTCTTGCGAATCGCCCAAGTCGCCGACGGAGCCGGTGAGATCCACGAGAGGCGTTTCACCGGTTCCCAGATTGAATTCCTTGGCGATGGCGTCGATCGGCTGATGATTGGATTGGCGTATAGCCGCAGCCATCTTGTCGGAGATAGTCGTCTCTTCATCGTTGACTTTCTCCTGGGTCAGAGTCTGAACGATGGAATCCTGGACTTCGGACAAGGCCTTGGTATGCGCGTCTTCGCGGTCGACAACCTTTATGATGTCGAAGCTATACGGCGTCTGAACGACGTCTGAAACGCCGCCCTTCGGCAGGCTGAAGGCGGCCTTCTCGAATGCGGGCGCCGTTTGGCCTGAAACAATCCAACCGAGGTCGCCGCCCTTCGCTTTCGTATTCGTGTCTTCCGAGTACTTCTTGGCGAGGTCCTCGAAATTTCCGCCGTGCTTTGCCTGGTCGTCAATCTTCTGGGCTTGCTGTTTGGCGAGCGCGACTTCCGCGTCAGTCTTGCCGAGAGTATTGAAGCTGATGTGCTCGACATGAACGCGGTTTTCGACTTTGTAGTCCGCAATGTGCTGCTGGTAATACGACTGAATATCCGCGTCGCTGATTTTGATCGACTGCTTCAATTGGTTCAGATCGAGAAGGGCATACAGGGCGGAGCGGCGTTCTGGCACTTGATATTTGGACTGATTTTTCGCGAAATAGGCGGAAAGTTCGGTGTCGGTAGGATTAATCGTGGACTCCAGATCCGACGCCTTGATTTCGGCATACACCAGCTGAACTTTTTCGTTAAGCCAGCGATAGCGCTCCTGCAACTCTTCCGGCGAAACGGTTATGCCGTCGGTAACCAAATCCTTGAATTTTTCCGTGAGCAGCGCCGTGCGGACGTAATCCTCGAATTGCGGCACAGACATGCCTGTGCGCATCTCGACTTCCTGTGCGTAGCGATCGGCGCCGATCCATGTATCTCCAATAAAAGCCGTGGGCAGAATCTGCTTGATGCGCTGCGTGATTTCGTCGTTGGTAACCTGAATGCCGAGGCGATCCGCTTCCATGGCCAGGATGCGCTTGAACACCATCTGATCGAGCACCTGGCGCATGTAAATTCCCTGAAGAACCGGCGGCACATTCTGACCGCGCGTCTGCTGGGAAAACTCCTGCTGCACGTCAATGGCTGTGATGTTCTCTCCGCCGATGGTGGCGACGGCATCAGGGCTGCCGACAGTGCCGAGAGGTGAAGTGGGAGCGAGAGTGATGACCATCGCGCCGCAAATCAAGAGCAAAACTCCGCCCAGGACGATTTTGACTGCTGTCTTGCTCTGGCTCAGATTCTTCAACACAGACGCTTATCTCCCACAACAAATCGAACAATTATAGAAGACGGCGGCAAATCCCTCAACTTGAATCGCATAAGGGCAAGTCCGAGCGCGGCGCGGCAATATCCGCCGAGTGAGATAGGTCCAGAAAGGCACTGAGCTGGGACGCGGAAACAGCGCGATTCTGGCTTTGCAATGCGCACACTATATATGGTGTTCTTTCTTCTTGACACACAAGTCGAGCGCGAGCAAAATCCACGGCGATTCTTCGAGGGCGCGGCCAGCGCAGGTGATCCGTGGGGGATCGCGGCGCTGGATGATTTCACTTCGAGGTCGGGAGGGTCCGATGGCGTATTTGCCTGGCCGGACGGTGCAATGCGTGAACGCGGAGTGCGCGGCGCGGGGGCATTGGCTGCGCGTGGATCTAGCTCTTGTGGAGCGCTGCTCGAATTGCGGTTCGCCGCTGCGGAATGTACCGCCGCCATTGGCGCCGCACTTGCGGATGCGGCCGAGGCTGCGATTGAGCTATCGGCCTCGGGCACGCTGAGAGATTCGACTGCCGAGTTTGGTTGCGGCAAACGTCCCCGCAGCCCGATACGCGAAAACCTGCGCTACGGGAAATTTCGGAAGGCTCCGAGGAATCGGGGCCTTTCGTGTTTTTGAGCTCTGTTCGAGCTTCGAGCTCCGGTGGAAACAACGGAAATAAAGAGGCGGCCGGTGGGGGTGCCGGCCGCCGTGGGCATGGGGTGATGGAGGTGCAGACACTTTCGAAACCCGAAGGACGCGGGGGGCGCATCGCAGGGCCTCGAAACAGTTGTCATTTTGCCGGTGCGTGCCCGTAGCGTCGATAGGCCAGAAGGTTCAATTGGTTCTGGTACCAACGTACCGGCCGTTTTCCGTCGCGCATCCTCCGGATAATAGGCGCCTTGCTGTTCCTGCTATTCGCCTCGCCTTCTCTCGGGCTGCACCGTTTCGATCGTGATGTGCGGCACGCCCGCGTCGTTGAGCGCCTTATTCAGATTGGCCAGGTCTGTGTTCACGAGACCGTGAACAACATCCATCGCCTGGCTCAGTTCCTGGGATACGGCCGCAGCCTCATCCTTTTCCGGCTGCGTGGGTGCAGCGGAGTAGCCTTCGAGCTGGAACATCAAGCGGCCGATGCGCATCGGCAGCGGTGGAGGCGTGTAGTGCAACGGACCGCCGGCGCTGCCGAATCCCGCTGCAGAAATGAATTTGTCGCCGATGTCGTTGACTTTCTTGGAAAGCTCTTCCGCTTGCTTCTGGATGTCATCCGAAATCTTCGGAGCGCCGGGCTTCTTCCACGCGGCCAGAGCATCGGTAAGAGACTTCTTCAGTCCTGCGACGGTCTTTTGACCCTCATCCGCAGTCTTGTAGAGGCCGTAGAGCTGCATGACCAGGTCATGCCGCGCGGCGCGATCTGCATCGCTGAGCTGGATGCGCGGATCTTCCATCACCTGCACGGTTTGCGTTTGAGAGTCATCGCCGAGAGAGACTTTCACCGTGTACGTTCCGGGATCAACCATGGGACCACGCGCACCTCCGCCGAAGAAACCCTGGGCTTGCGCCGCAAGTTGTTCAGGCGTGGGCTTCACGGGCGGATCATAGGCCAAATCCCAATTAATCCGATTGATGCCCGCATCGGCCTTTGCATCGTCGATTTCGCGAACCTGTTTTCCGGAGGTATCGAGGATCGTGATTCTGAGCCTCGCGTCCTTGGCAGGCTTTGCCTTCAGGTAGAAGTCAATGAGCGCGCCATCCGGGGGATTCGGTCCGAGGAACACCTGCTGCGCGTCAAACCAGCGATTTTGATAGATGTGCCATGCGATCGTGTTGCGAATCGGGAATAGATGCAGATTTTCGCCGAGCACTTGCGAGTTCAGTTTCTGAAGCGACGTCATGTCGTCGAGGATGTAAATCGAGCGGCCATGCGTCGCCAGAATGAGGTCGTTTTCGCGAGGCTGGATTTGGATGTCATCCACGGGCACGGTGGGCAGACCCATGCCGAGCTTATTCCAGTGCTCGCCGCCATCGAGCGAGAAATAGGCGCCGAATTCCATTCCCGCAAAGAGCACGTTGGGATCGCTCGGATGTTCACGGATTACGTGCAGAGTCCCTGTGTCCTCTGGGATCCCCGACGAAATTGACTTCCAGGATTCGCCGTAATTCGTAGTCTTGAAGAGATAGACGTGAAAATCGTTCCTGCGATGCCCATCGAAGGCCACATAAGCTGTGCCTTCATTGAATTTCGAGGCCACGACACGCACGACGTAGGTGCCTTGAGGCACGCCGGGGACGCGGCTCGCTACGTTTTTCCAATTCTGTCCGCCATCGCGCGACACTTGCAAGTTGCCATCGTCGGTGCCCGCCCAGAGAATCGAGGCGTTCACCGGCGATTCGTCAATGGTGGTAATGGTCGGGTACCATTCCACGCCATCGTAGAGAGAAAGTGTGTCTTTCGTCGGCAACTGGCCGAGGATGGACAGCGTGTTGCGATCCACACCGGTGGTCAAATCGCCGCCGAGCTTCGTCCAACTGTTGCCGCGATCGGTGGACTTGAAGAGAAAATTTCCGCCGTAATAAATCGTGTTGTGATCGTGCGTGGAAATGAGTAGTGGCGAATTCCAGTTG
>JASHRL010000165.1 GCA_030037355.1 Candidatus Acidiferrales bacterium
GGCGCTGTCGGTTTGCTGCTTCTGATCGCATGCGCCAACGTCGCCAATCTCCTGCTTTCGCGCGGTGAAACGCGCCAGCGCGAGCTAGCCATTCGCAAGGCTCTCGGCGCCTCGCGCAGGCGAATCATTCAACAAATGCTCACCGAGAGCGGCGTCCTCGCTTTCGCGGGAGGCGTCGTCGGATTGCTCATTGCCGCATGGGGTGTTGGCGCGTTGCGTGCGGTTGGCCCCGCCGATCTGCCGCGATTGAACGAGATTCACATCAGTGGCACGGTTCTCGCGTTCACGGTGGCAATTTCCCTTGTGACCGCGATTCTCTTTGGTTTGCTTCCCGCGCTGCGCTCTTCGCAAGCGCATTTCGTCGACGCGCTAAAGCACGCTGGCCGCGGCGTGCATCGCAGCCGCAAATCGCTCGGCAACGCTCTCGTCGTCGGCCAGATCGCCATTTCCCTCGGACTTCTCGTCGGGGGCGGATTGCTTTTGCAAAGTTTTTGGCGCCTGATTCACGTCAATCCGGGTTTCGATCCCGAAAACGTCATCGCCGCCAAAATCGTGTTGCCCGGCCAAACCTATGACACCCCGGAAAAGATCGCCTCATTCATGCAACAGTTTGAAGAGCGCGCAGGCGCATTGCCCGGTGTTCGGTCCGTGGGCGCCGTCTCCGAACTGCCTTTGGCCGGCGAGTACGGCGACGAAATATTCCACATCGAGGGCCGCGTCTACGGTGCGAGCCAGTTCGAAGACGAGACACTCAGTCGAGCGACGCCGGGCTATTTCCAGGCCATGCATATTCCGCTGCTCGCCGGGCGCTCGATCGCTTGGAGCGACAATGCGTCTGCGCCACCGGCTGTCGTCGTGGATCAGGCCTTCGCAAAACGCTACTTCCCCAACGAAAATCCGATTGGCAAGCGCCTCCTGTTCCCGGCTCCCGGGTCCGCATCCTTCACGCAGGCCATGACGATCGTGGGCATGGTGGGAAACGTGACGCATGATTCGCTCGATTCCCCGATTCGCCCGGAGGTGTACGCGCCGATAGGCCAGAGTCATCAAAACGTGTTAGAGATGGTCGTCCGCACGGCGAAGAATCCGCTGGCCACAGGCGCGGCGCTTCAGGATCTGGTTTCTTCGCTCGATAAGAACGAGGCGCTCTCCGCGATGCGTACCATGCAGGACGTCATCTCGTCGTCTGTTTCCGAGCCAAGATTCTCCGCGCTGCTCGTTGGCATTTTCGCGACGCTTGCGCTCGGCCTCGCCGCCGTCGGGCTCTATGGCGTCATCGCGTATTCCGTCAGCCAGCGCACCAACGAAATCGGCATTCGCATGGCGCTTGGCGCGACGCCCCGCGATATTTTGCGCCTGGTCCTCGGCGGAGGGATGAAACTGGCCGTCGCCGGATCTGTTATCGGAATTATTCTCGCGCTGGCGCTTGGCCGCTTTCTGCAAAGTCTGTTGTTCGATGTGCGCGTCACGGATGCGGCCGTGCTGATCACTGTCTCAACGCTGCTCTTGCTCGTCGCCGCGGTGGCCTGCTACATCCCTGCGCGGAGAGCGATGCGCGTCGATCCCATGGTCGCGCTGCGTTATGAGTGAAACCGGGAGGAGAACGTGAGCTCATTGCTCCAAGACATTCGTTACGCGATTCGAACGCTCGCGAAATCTCCGGGCTTCGCGGCGATTGCTGTCCTTACGCTCGCGCTCGGCATCGGCGCCAACACTGCAATCTTCAGCGTCATCGACGCAACTCTTCTGAAGCCGCTTCCGTATCCCAATACGGATCGCCTCGTTCTTGTCTGGCAGACCTATGGCGGCAACGGCCCCGACAACATCAACATCGTCTCCGCTCTGAACATGATGGACGTGCGAAAGCAAAACACCGTCCTCGAAAGCATGGGCTGGTTCGACTCCGCAGGCAAGGGCTACAACCTCGCCCTCGGCGATCAGCCCGAACGCGTCTCCGGCGTCCGCGTCACTGCTTCGTTCTTCGACGTCCTTGGCGTCAAGCCGCTTCTCGGCCGCACATTTTCGCCCGAAGAAGAAACCGTTGGTAGAGATCACGAAGTCGTGCTGAGCTATCCGCTCTGGCAGCGGCGCTTCGCCGGCGATCCCGCGGCCCTCGGCAAGCAGATTCCCATCGATGGCGAGAGTTACACCGTCATTGGCGTGATGCCGCCCACATTTGAATTTCAATTCTGGAGCCGCGCTCGCGAATTATGGGTTCCTGCCGGATACACCAACAACGACTTGACCGATCGCGGCTCGAATTCCTTTGTCGCCATCGGCCGTCTCAAGCCCGGCGTCACGCTCGAACAGGCCAAGGCCGAAATGAACACCATCGGCCTGAGGCTCGCCAAGCAATATCCGAAAGACGACGAGAATATGAGCGTCACGGTGATGCCGCTGGCCGAATTTGGCATGACCGACTTGAAAACCACGCTCTGGGCGCTGCTCGCAGCGGTTGGTTTCGTCCTGCTCATCGCCTGCGTCAACGTCGCCAATCTTCTGCTCGCGCGCGGCGCAGCCCGCCAGCGGGAACTCGCCATTCGCTCCGCGCTGGGCGCAACGCGCCGCCGGATTGTTCGCCAGTTGATTACGGAAAGCTTGTTGCTGGGATTTCTCGGAGGCGTCGCGGGAATCATCGTCGCGTCGTTCGCTCTGAATCTTGCCACGCCGCTTCTTCCCACAGACTTGAAGTATCTCCCGTTTCGCCACATTGGTGCGATCTCCATCGACGGGCGCGTTTTCATTTTTGCGCTGGCGCTTTCGTGCTTGACGGGCGTTCTTTTTGGACTCGCTCCCGCGCTCAGCACGCGCAACCAGATCATCGATCCGCTCAAGGAAGGAGCCGGCCGCGGCCTCACCAGCGTGGGCGGCAACCGCCTTCGTCATGCGCTCGTCGCTGGAGAAGTTGCTCTGGCGCTCATCGTTCTTGCCGGAGCCGCTTTGATGATCGACAGCATGAGCCGCTTGCTCGGCGTCAATCCCGGACTGAATCCGAAAAACGTTCTCACCATGGACGTCTCCACCACGCAGGAAAATCTTTATGTTGGCCCGCCCACGGACGAGCAGTTTTGCCAGCAGTTGACCCAGCGTCTTGGCGCGATTCCCGGAGTCGTTTCTGTCGGTGCGGTCAGCCATCTCCCCATCGCCGGAGGCAGCGCCGGCCGCGGCTTCACCATCGAAGGGCGTCCCGAGCCCAAGCAGGAGCCCGGCGGCGGTTATGGCGTTGCTTGTCCCAATTTTTTCCGCACCATGGGTATTCCGATGGTCGAGGGCAGGGAATTCACCGACGCGGACACAGTGAACTCCGCCGGCGTGGTGGTGATGAACGAAGCGATGGCGCACCGTTTTTGGCCCAATGGTGGCGCGCT
>JASHRL010000166.1 GCA_030037355.1 Candidatus Acidiferrales bacterium
CCGCCGTGGCAATGGCCAACCGCTGGGTTGACGAACGGCGGGAATCCTGCTAAAAACACTTGATTCGATACCTGTCTGCATTCGCTCCGTTGGCTCCCCGAAAGGAGTCGTAATCGCTTGGCGAAAGACGTCGGTGGACAAGTGGGCCGATCCCATGACAGGTGTGACTCGATTATCCGCAATCGCTAGATTAAACAGGGAGGAATTTAATGAGTAACTGGCTCGGAGGCATTCTGCCGCGACGAAGCCGAATCGGAAAGATTAGCGCCGCGAGCGTGATGACGTTGCTGGGCTCCGCGGCTGCACACGCCCAAGGGGCATCGGAAGCCTCGGGCGAAGCGAATTTGAAAGTGCCGGATTTATCGCAAGTGTCATTCCTCGGAATCAATGGGCACACGCTGCTGATGTGGGGGATTCTCTTCTGCATTCTGGGACTGCTCTTCGGATTGATGATGTATTCGCGGCTGAAGAATTTGCCGGTGCACAAGTCGATGCGGGACATGTCTGAACTGATTTACGAGACGTGCAAAACTTATCTGATTACACAGGGCAAGTTCCTGCTGCTGCTGGAATCGTTTATCGCAGTCATCATCATTTTGTACTTCGGCGTGCTGCGGCACATGTCGGCGACGAGCGTGATCATCATTCTCGCCTTCAGCGTGCTGGGAATCTGCGGGAGCTACGGCGTGGCGTGGTTCGGAATTCGCGTGAACACGTTCGCGAATTCACGGACGGCGTTTGCGGCGCTGCCGGGGAAACCGTTTCCGATTTACCGCATTCCGCTGAGCGCGGGAATGAGCATCGGAATGATGCTGGTGAGCGTCGAGCTGCTGATGATGCTCATCATTTTGCTGTTCGTGCCGGGGAGCTATTCAGGGCCGTGCTTTATCGGCTTCGCGATCGGCGAATCGCTGGGCGCGGCGGCTCTGCGCATCGCGGGCGGAATTTTCACGAAGATTGCGGATATCGGCGCGGACTTGATGAAAATCGTTTTCAAGATCAAGGAAGACGACGCGCGCAACCCGGGCGTGATTGCGGATTGCACGGGCGACAATGCCGGCGACTCCGTGGGGCCGAGCGCAGACGGCTTTGAAACTTATGGCGTGACGGGCGTGGCGCTGATTGCGTTCATTCTGCTGGGCGTGAACAAGCCCGTTGTGCAAGTGCAGCTGCTGGTGTGGATCTTCGTGATTCGCGTGGCGATGCTGGTGGCGAGCGCAGTGGCGTACTTCGTGAATGACACGATGGCGAAAGCGCGGTACGGCAATGCGACGCATATGAATTTCGAATCGCCGCTGACGTCGCTGGTGTGGATTACGTCGATCGTATCCATCGTGCTGACGTTCATCATCTCGTATTTCATCATCCCGGACATCGGCGGCGATCCTTCGCAATGGTGGAAGCTGTCGGTGATCATTTCGTGCGGGACGCTGGCGGGAGCGATTATTCCGGAGCTTGTGAAGGTGTTCACGTCGACGGAATCGCGGCACGTGAAAGAAGTGGTGAGTTCGGCGCAAGCGGGCGGCGCGTCGCTGGATATATTGTCAGGATTCGTGGCGGGGAATTTTTCGGCGTACTACCTCGGGCTGACGATGGCCATTTTGATGGCGATTGGTTATCTGATCAGCACGCTTGGGTTGCACAACTTGATGGTGGCGGAGCCGGTGTTCGCGTTTGGGCTTGTGGCCTTCGGGTTCCTGGGGATGGGGCCGGTGACGATTGCGGTGGACTCGTATGGACCCGTGACGGACAACGCGCAGTCTATTTATGAGCTTTCGTTGATTGAGCAGATTCCGAACGCCCAGCAAGAGCTGAAAAATACTTATCAGATCGACGCAAACTTCGAGCGTGCCAAAGAAATGCTCGAAGCGAACGACGGCGCGGGCAACACGTTCAAAGCGACGGCAAAACCGGTGCTGATCGGCACGGCCGTCGTAGGCGCGACGACGATGATTTTCTCGATCATCATGGACCTCACGAATCAGCTCACGACAAACGTCGATAAGCTTTCGCTGCTGCATGCACCTTTCCTGCTCGGAATCGTATGCGGCGGGGCGATGATTTACTGGTTTACCGGCGCTTCGACGCAGGCGGTGACGACGGGGGCGCATCGGGCGGTCGAATTCATCAAGGCGAATATCAATCTGGAGAATGCACAAGCGGCGTCCGTCTCCGACAGCAAAAAAGTTGTAGAGATTTGCACGCAATACGCGCAACGCGGAATGCTGAATATTTTTATCGCGGTGTTCTTTGCGGCGCTGGCGTTTGCGTTCCTTGAGCCATTCTTCTTCATCGGCTATCTGATTTCGATCGCGCTGTTCGGCTTGTATCAGGCGATGTTCATGGCAAACGCGGGGGGAGCCTGGGACAACGCGAAGAAAATCGTGGAGGTGGAGCTGAAGCTGAAGGGCACGCCGCTGCATGATGCGTCCATCGTCGGCGATACAGTGGGCGACCCCTTCAAGGACACATCTTCTGTCGCGCTGAACCCGGTCATCAAGTTCACGACTTTGTTTGGGCTGCTGGCCGTTGAATTGGCGGTGCAACTGACAAACCAGTTTGGCGGTGCGACGTTCACGAGGATTCTCGCTGCGGTCTTCTTTGCGATTTCGTTTTTCTTCGTTTACCGGTCTTTTTACGGGATGCGAATTCGATCTGGCAAAGAGGCATAGAAACCGAGAGCAGGACACACTGCATTTGAAACTTTCCACCAAGAAGAGGACGGGGCTGGCTTTCGCCAGCCCCGTTTTTTCTTTATCGTATTCGTTTCTGTGCTAAGCCTTCAGGATGTTCAGGAACTTGCGCGGGTCGTTGTCGAAGCCGGGGAAAACAGGGCCGAGATCGCGATTTCCGAGATGCTTGAAAATGATTTCGCCGAGGACACTGCGGAAATCGGTGGTCACGGCGAGGTCGCGATCCTGATAGAGCTGGCCGTCATTCATGCCCGGCCATTGCGTATAGACTTTGCCGCCCTTCACAGCGCCGCCCATCACGAACATGGCATTGGCGTGGCCATGATCGGTGCCGCGATTGCCATTCTCGTGAGCCGTGCGGCCAAACTCGGACATGCTGACGAAAACAATATCGTCCATGCGGTCGCCCATGTCCTGGTGAAACGCAGCGATGCCCTGAGCGAGGTCACGGAGCAAATTGGATAGCTGTCCCTGTACACCGCCTTCGTTGACGTGATTGTCCCAGCCTCCACTATCGAGAAACGCGACTTCCATGCCGATGTCGGCTTTGATGAGCTCGGCGACTTCCTGAAGACTCTTGCCATAACGACTTTTGGGATATTCGGCGCCGTTTTCGGGCTGATAGTTATCGGGATCGAGCTTTTTGAGCGAATCCACGGCCTCAAAAGTCTCCTGGCCTACACCGTGCAGGGCTTGATCGACCGTGCTCGCGTACATGGACTCGAAGCCGCCCTCGGTGACTTGCGGATTGCCGAAAAGACGAAATTGCTTGAGATCTGGAATGGCGATAGCGGAAGCGCTACCGCGAAGCGTGAGCGGCAGGTACGGACCAAAAGCGACGGCGCGAAATGCGGAGGCTTTCGGTTCGGACAAGCCTTGCAGGCCGCGATTCAGCCAGCCATCTTCCGTGCTGCGCACACCCGGCGTGCCGGATTCCATGAAGTCCTGCGCGTCGAAATGCGAACGGCTCGGATCCGGCGAGCCCACGGCCTGCACGACAGCCAGATTTCCGGCCTGAAACAAAGGCTGCAAGGGCGCGAGACTGGGATGGAAGCCGAAAAAACCATCGAGATCAATGGTAGCATCTTGCGCGCCGCTTTTTGGCTGCGGAATGGCGATGGTTGGGCGGAGACGATAGTAGTTCGGCTCGGCAAAGGGGACGACGACGTTGAGGCCATCCATCGCGCCGCGCTGGAAGAGGACGACGAGCTTTTTCTTATTTGGCGCCGGTGTATCGGCGACGGCGCGCCGCAGAAACGCGGGCATGGCCGTCATGCCAATCATGGCAACGCCACCGCTTTTCAGAAATACTCGCCGAGAGATTTTCATGATGACCAACCTCCTTGGCCGAAATAAAACTTGCTAGCGCCGCTGAAACTCCGGCGCACCAAGAACGAGGCCGGCGATCAGGCCTTCGTTGACGTGCTTTACGGGATCAT
>JASHRL010000167.1 GCA_030037355.1 Candidatus Acidiferrales bacterium
GCAATTGGATGCACAAAGCCGCCGCAATGATGCCGGACGCGCACGGCACCCCTAAGCGATTCTTTTTCTTATAATTACAAACAATCGGAGCTTCTAGGGCATTTGAGGGAGCCAACCTGGGGAACTTCCCTCGTTAAGCGGTGTCCATAATGGCAGAGGTCGCGCGATCTCGCAAATAGAACTTTCGTACGGCTGAATTTCTTCCGCGCGAGAGATTTCTTGGCTCGAAAAGCGGCTTGCGAGAGGTGCGTCTATGCGAGACGAGCGATTTCTGAATGGATGTTTGGTCGATGGCGATTCGGCGACTCAGAGGCGCGAGAATCGGAGGCGACACCGCGCACTGGGTGTTGCGCTGGGCGTCGAAGGATTGCTGATGGCGGCCCTCGCAATTTTGCCGCTCATGAAGATGAACGCGTTACCGCCGCAATATATCTTCCTGCCGCGGATTCCTTTTCCTGGGACTCCTGCGGTGCGGCCGACCGCGAGCCATTCGCACGAAACGGCAAACTTGTCGCACATTTTCGCGCCGTTGAATCCTTATCTTTCGCCAACGCGTGTATCGCGCACAGCGGCTGTTACGCCTTCTTCCGCGCCTGAAATTCTGGGCAGCGTTCAAGGTTTTTCGGATCAGCCGCTGGGGATTTTCGACGCATCGGGAGACACGCCTTTGCTTCCGCAGCCCCGCCCCGCGCCGCCACGAATCATTCGGCAAAGCGAGACCGTGCAGGAAGGGCTTCTGATAAACCGAGTCCAACCGCGATACCCGGAGATCGCGCGAACGGCAAGAATTTCGGGAACCGTCGAGCTGCGAGCCATCGTTGGGCGCGATGGACGCGTTCGCTCCGTGGAAGTCCTGAGCGGCAGCCCGCTGCTGGCCCCAGCTGCTGAAGCAGCCGTGCGCCAATGGCGTTACCGGCCAACTCTGCTTGACGGCGAAGCGGTCGAAGTCGAAACGCGGATTACCGTGCGATTCGTCTTGAGCGAATAGAAGCTTGCTCCGTCTTCGTCGTCGGCAGCGAACGTCGTATTTTCCAGCAAAAAAAGAAAGGCCGGCGGATGCTACACCAGCCTTTCGCGCGACGGCTCGCTTGTTATCCAGACTCTTCCGTTAGAACCGGAAATCGACTCCGATCGAATAGCGCAAGTTATTCTGCGCTGTTCCGCCGAAATCGGTGTGGATGTAATCGATCTGAATCGGTCGAAAGGAGAGGATGCTCCCTTCGTGAATATCGACGCCGCCACCAATCGCCGTGGCAAATGAAGTATCGGAGGACCCTCCGCCGCTGACGTGCGCGCCTCCAATCATGAGTCGTGCAAAGGGCGAAACCGTGGAGGGAAAGCGCACCTCGGGCCCGACCAGAAACGTGTGCAAAGTCGAGCCAATGCCGTTGATATGGCCGTAGTCGCCGCCCAGATCACCCGTTACCCCGAATACCTTGAAAAAATTGTCCGTGAAGGACAGATCGTAGCCGTTGAGACTCGACGTGTTCGGCGAGCTGTCGAGACGAAAATAGGAATATCCGCCATAGGCGTCGAAGCCTTGCGCGTGCGCGGCCAGCGGCAAAAGGAACATGACTCCGAGTAGAAGAGCGAGTTTTCGCATCAAAAAGATTCCTCCGAATTGGAATGGGAAGGCGAGCGTTGAAACGGGCGCGACCGCTCGCGCGCAAAGACCGAGCCGGTCCCCGCTAGTCCTGCGGGAGGACCCTGCCTTGCAGCCTTCCGGGCTGGCTCATAGCTTAGATGAAACAATTCCTGCATCGGTTGGCAATCGAGAGCTGGCGTTGCGCAATCAGCCATCCCTTGCGGCGCACCCGCTGCCGGAGATAACATCTGGGCGAAATCGAGCTGCTCGCTCCATCGCGCGAGGTGCCTCATGGCCGGCAAGAAGAAGCCTCTCCTGATTGCTCTCATCGTTGTTGTTGTGATTTTCCTGATTCTGATCATCACACCGTTTTTCATCAACGCGGATCGTTTCCGTCCGGATATCGAGACAGCGCTGAGCACGAAGCTCGGCCGAAAGGTTCAGATTGGCCATCTGAGCGTCTCTTTGATTTCCGGCAGCCTGAAGGCCGATCAGATCTCCATCGCCGACGATCCTGCGTTCAGCAGCGGAGATTTCTTGACCGCGAAATCGCTGGCCATCGGCATCGACGTGATGCCGCTGATTTTTTCCAAGCAGTTGCACGTTCATTCGCTCGACATCAAGGAACCGCAACTCCAGTTGTTGCGCAGCACGGCCGGCCAGTGGAACTTCTCGACGCTCGGCGGCGCAGCTCCGGCAAACGCCAAATCGGCGGCTGCCCCCGCGAACGACCCGCCAAGCAATCCTGCGAACGATCCGCCCGCTGCCCAGGCGCCTGCATCATCGATCGCAAATAACATCACAGTGGACAGCTTGAAAATTTCAAACGCTACTGTTTCGCTGCGAAAAGTGGGTGAGGCGACGTCGGCTACGAACTCCTATGAAGACGTGAACATCGGCGCGCAGAATATCTCTGAGGCTTCCGCGTTTCCGTTTCAGTTCGACGCCAAGACTCCCACCGGCGGCAAACTGAACCTCACGGGCAAAGTTGGGCCGCTCGGCAATGGTGACGCGAATCATTTGCCGTTCGAAGGTGAGCTGAAAGCGCAAAGTGTGCCTGCCGAAGACATCGAAAATCTTTTGGCCGTGCTGGGCTATGCGCTGCCAAGCGGGTCGTCACTCAAGGGCGGGACGCTTCAGGCGAATTTGGCGCTGCGCGGGCCCCTCCAAGGATTTGTTTCGCAAGGCCCGGTCAGTTTGAACAACGTCACGCTGGCTGGCTTTAGCTTGTCCTCGAAACTCGCCGGAGCTTTGGGACAATCCGGCGCGCAGACGGGCAACGATACGGTGATAAAAGTTGCGAGCTCGAATGTGACGTATGGTCCCGATGGCGTGCGCGCCGAAACTGTGGACGTGGAAATTCCCGGCATCGGCGACGTAACGGGTTCCGGAACTGTCAGCGCAACCAACACGCTGGACTTTCACTTGATCGCCAAGCTTGATGGTTCGAGCCCGCTCGCGAAATTGACGCAATTGCCGTTCTTCAATAAAGGCGGCGGAATACCGTTTCACGTTGATGGAACAACGTCGGATCCGCACGTGACGCCGGACATCGCCGGCCTGAACAAGACGCCGCTCAACCAGCTCAAAGTTCCGAATAAAAGCCAGCCCGGGGGAGTGCTCGGCGGTTTGCTGAAAAAGAAAAAGTCGCAATAACGCGCTGCTATTTCTTGCGTGCAGCTTCCAGCGCGTCCCACGCGGCATCGGGGAAATCGGCAAAGTCGTTGAATTCGCCGGCACCGCGAAGCCACAGGCCGCCGTCGATGACCACGCACTCGCCGTTAATGTATTCCGACAAGTCGCTGAGCAGATAAGCCGCAAGATTGGCCAGCTCTTCATGGCGGCCAAAGCGCTTCATGGGATGCGCCTGCCGCGCGCGTTCCTCCAAATCCTTCGATGGCAAGAGCCGTGACCACGCGCCTTCCGTCGGAAACGGCCCGGGAGCGATCGCGTTCATGCGGATGCGATAGCGCGCCCATTCCACGGCGAGCGAACGCGTCATGGCCAGCACGCCCGCTTTGGCGCATGCCGAAGGGACGACAAATCCGGAGCCAGAACCGACCGCTGCGTATGTGGCGGCGATGTTGAGAATATTGCCCGGTTGCTTTGCAGCGATCCATTTTCGCCCGAGCGCCAGCGTGCACTGAAATGTCCCTTGCAGCACGATCCCGACTACGGAATTGAATGCATTGACCGATAATTTTTCCGTGCGCGCAATGAAATTGCCCGCGGCGTTGTTAACGAGCGTGTCGATGCGCTCGAATTCTTTTTCAGCTGCCGCAATGGCGTTTTCGACCGCGGCGAAATCCCGGACATCGCACGTCGCATACGCCGCGCGCGCCTTCTTACCGCGGATTTCCTCGCAAGTTTTCGCCAGCGGCTCTTCTCGCCGGCCGAGAAGAAACAAATTCGCACCGAGTTCAGCGAAGCGCAGAGCCATCGACCGGCCGAGGCCTGTGCCGCCGCCCGTGACTAGTACGGTTCTTCCCTTCAGCAAATCAGTCTGAAACATCTCTACTCCCCTCGAATCCACTCCGGTCCCGTGCGCTTCGCCAAATTCCGTGTCCGTTGGCGCATAATCAATGCGCGCGCGGCAGAAATTCCTTTGGCAAAGGCATCGAAGGCGTTTCCTCTTGCCAATAAATCGTGACAATCCACCATCGCGTTCCGTCGAAAAATAGCTGCACGCTATTGACGCCGCGCGCAAACGGCTTGGGATCGTCCGCGGCGTGGCGCGACTCATACGTGCTGAAAACCTGCATAATGCCGCCAAAACGCTCCGATTTGCGCGCCGCTTCTCGCTCGAAAAATCCATTCTTGTCGAAGTACGTCTGCCCGCGGGTCGCATAGTCATCCGGCGTAAGCACGCGCGTCGTTTCTCCTCCGCCCGGCTTTGCAGACGTCGGAATCAAGCGTGCGCCTGGAATGAAAAGCGAACGAAAGCGGTTCCAGTCCCGCTGCTTTCCAGCCGGGCCAGAAATGACGTTATACATCGCCGCAAGAATCTCGTTTGCGGTCGAGACGTCCGCCGGATTTGCCGCGGGCGCATTCGCAGCGGCCTGACCGGCAGCCGGTTCCTGCGCAGCCCTACCCACAACCACTCCACTGATGCAAATGGCCAAGAAAATCGAAGCGAAACAAATGATGATCCTTCGCACCATGGATTCTCCCCTAGTCCGCCATTGCGGAAACTTTCGATGCATGAGCTTACCTTTTTTCACTGCTCAAAAGGCGAAAGATATATCGCTCATGGGCAAAATCTCGATGCATAATTGTCCGCGCAATTGAATTGTGCACAACAGCACGCGAATCGCGAAACGAGCGGCAGTCGCCGGAAGGAGACTCGAGCGTGAAGCAATTCATTTTCGGGATCATCGTAGGATTCGCAATCGTTTTTGCGGGCGCATATGTTTATTTCGGCTATGGCCTTGCCCCTGTGGCGACATCCGATAGTCCGATGCCCATGGAAAGATACTTTGCGCGCAAGGCATTGCACGCCAGAATCGATCGCCAAGCTCCCAAGCGCGACGTTTCCACCTTCACTGCTGCCGATCTCGCTGCGGGTGCAGCGATCTACCAGAAAAATTGCGCCTTCTGCCACGGGCTTCCGGGCCAACCGGAAAACACCGCTCCCAAAGGCATGTTTCCTTATCCACCGCAGCTTTTCACATCGGATGGGATGGTGACCGATGATCCGGTCGGTATCACCTATTGGAAAGTGAAAAACGGCATACGCCTGAGCGGCATGCCGGGATTCCATGCCACGCTCACGGATCAGGATATCTGGGATGTGAGCGCGCTCCTCGCTCGCGCCGATAAACTTCCGCCCGACGCGGCAAATGTCCTCAAGCTCCCGCTCGGAGATCCGCCGGCGTCCGCGACGACAAACGCGCCTGCTCCGACGACCGCGCCAGACTGGAACAACGCGCGGCAGATTTCGCCCGAAGCGCTGGTTGCAAAGCTCTCCGGCCCGAAGGCCGAGCGGCCTGTTGTGCTTCAAATCGGATTCCGCGTGCTCTACGAAGGCGGGCATATTCCCGGAGCCGTCTACGCCGGACCTGCGTCGACGCAAAACGGGCTGGCAAACCTGAGAGCAGAAGCGGCCAAGCTTTCCAAGAATCAGGAAATCGTCATTTATTGCGGCTGCTGTCCCTGGGAGAAGTGCCCCAACGTTCATCCCGCATACGACGAGCTGCGCAAGATAGGATTCACGCGCCTGGTCGTGCTCCTGCTACCGCGGGATTTCGCGCACGATTGGGTCGCAGAGGGCTATCCCGTAGCGCGAGGAAATAAGTAACGCCGGATCCGGCCTCGTCGCTCGGCCCCGTGTGCAGACTGCTCAGAAATCCACGTGTGCGCGCAGGCCCGGAACCAGTACAGGTCCGCGATCCTGGTTATAGCCGGGATTGTTGATGTGTTGCAGATCGAAAGAAACGAATGTCCCGCGCCAGACGTGCGCCGTGTAATACGTCTCCACGATTTTTTCGTGCGCATAGTTGAGCGCGCCGTCGCCAAGCAGAAAGCCGTCGCCGCCCAGCGCGAGATAGCGGACATGATCGCCAGAGATTCCGTTCATGGAAAACGCGAACCCCGCGCGGTCATTCTTGCGGCGCCATGAATCGCCGCGATAATCGGCTCCTGTTTCCAGCGCGCGATCCACTTCCGTGTAAACAAATGACTCGTTGTGCCCGTCATTCCAGCCCCAGCGGCCAAAGGCGCGAAGCTGATCCGTTAGATTCTGCTCGAAATTCAATCCGAAGCCGTATTTGTGGCGCCCTTGCTGGCGCGTGGCAATGATATTCGGTTTCGGTGTGTCGCCAGCCAGAAATTCATCAATGGCCTCGCGGTAATTTCCCATATCCGCATGATTCAGATAAGTGAGAATGCGGATCGCCCCGTCGCGGTGATGCAGGAATCCACCGTTGTAGTCCGCCTCAAAATTTTCCGAGCGCGCCCGGGCAATATCGGCGTCGAGATTTATGCCGTTGGCGACCTTCGGCATCAGCGCTTCCGCAAAACGCGTGGACCACCGGCCGTCGTCGTATTCGACCATCGCGCCATCCGTATAACCGCGCGTATTCGCGGCATAGTCATATGCGCCGTTGTCGTCGACAGTCCAGTTCAGGAATTGCAGATGCGAGTCACTCCCCGGGCCATTCGTATCGAAAAAATCAGGAATGGTGAACTTGCCCACCCAGAATTCCAGCCGTCGCTTGGGAAGAGAAGTAGCTAGATTGAGAAAATTACGATCGGCGGAAACTTTTTCGTCCGAAAGCGGAATAATCTGGCGAAGCAAGAGCCGTGCGAGATAAGGCGCGTGCGTCAAAACAACGCCGTCGGCTGTGCGCACAACGTCCAGATTCGTATATCCAGCGAGCCCCAGCGCATCGCCGATTCCCGGCCCGGTCGAATCCTCCGCGTCGGCGAAAACTTCAGTCGTATCGGAAAGCTCATAGCCGGTGTAAACGGTGAAAACGTGGGACGTCGAGCTTTGCGCTTCCGCCGAGAGACTGTTCGGGCCGCTGTATTTCGCCGGAAATGCCGGATGCCACTGAAAGATGATGTTGGCCTGGCCGGAAATCCAATAACGCGTCGAATCGGGATGCGGAAACATCGTAAGTACAGTCGAGTCGGAATCATTCGAAGCTTCCGTATCGGATGCCGTCTGTGTTTGCTGCTGTTGCGGCGTGGCGATAGAGGCCTGCGCTTGCTGCGCTGTTTCGGCGGACGCCGACGCTTGCCCATAGACCGTTCTCGTGCCAAGCACGAGCATCGCCAGCAAGGCAAAAACGCCCCACGCGGGCAGAGACAATATCGTGATGGCAGTTCGGCGCACTTAGTTAACCTCACTTAATACGAAGCATAAACTATAATTAACTACCATTTTTGTCCAGTGCCGTGCTGCACGGTTTATTTGCTAAGCTCCGGCCATGTCCGGAATTCTGAAGCCCCCGAGCTCATCCTGGTCGCCAGGATTGCGTGCGGTCACGGGCGCACAGCTGCGCTCGCGATTGGGAGAGCCATCCTGGAATGCCTCCCTACGCGAATCAATCCATACAGAGATTAATGGGACATTAACGAGGTCGCGAGCTCGGATCCACACGCAGTGTAGCCGCTGCATCTTCACAATCTTCTCGAAATCGATTTTGCTCTCGCACATCGTTCCCTCCTTTGGCGAAGTACACCCAACGCCGCGCGAGCCCAGCGGGCCGCGCTTAAGATTGTTCTTGTGAGAGGGGATCGTTGCGCAGCTTGTGTTGATTCCCGCTCGCCTCGTTGCATCGTTCCGTGAAAGCGAGCGGACCAGTGAGGTCAGAGGAGCCTTGTGCTATGCTCGCTCTTCACGAAATTCCGGTTCGTGTTACCCGGAGGTTCCGGTTCTTGCCGTGAAAGTTCCATAAGCTCCGACTTTTCGGGCTCTCTTGCATCGAGCCTGGAGATTGGATACCATACCCCCATAGGGTAGTCAAGCAAAATGTCCCATCTTTCACGAGAAAAACTCGATCTCATCAACCGCACCAAGAAAGTTATCGGCCAGCTCGAGGCTGTCCAGCGCGCGCTCGAAGAGGACGCGCACTGCTCCGACATTCTCCAGCGGCTCGCCGCGGCCCGCGGTGCCATCAATAGCCTTATGGGCGAGCTGATGGAAGACCACATTCGCCATCACATGCCGCGAAATTCCAAGTCCTCGGAAGAAGCCGCCGATGACGTCATCGACATCATCCGCACATATCTGAAGTAATTTTCATCTGCGCCGGCTCATAGAACGCAACGTCACAAACAAAAAGGGCGAGGCCGCTTCCAGTGGCCCCGCCCCGGTGAATCGCCGCGTTAAGCGGCTTAGAAGATGAGCTTCAGCGCGAACTGGAGCTGCCGCGACGAACCGAAGTCGCCCTCCGGGAAACGCGTGCTGGTGATCACGCTGGATGCCAATTGCGTTCCGGTTGCTGCATTAAAGACAAAGCCCGGATCGCCGAATATGACCGGTCACGTTTGGCCGCACAACGGCTCCCGGGAATAGGCCGCTGACTCTAGACATAATAGGCAGTGAACGGATTGCCGCTTTGCGCCTGCGTGATGACGGCCAGTTTTCATCCCGAAAGTGAGCGCTAAAGTATTTATTTTGAATTAGATGTATAATTTTTAGAATCTGAAATCCATACTTTGTGTTTCTTTTGGTTCGCTGATTATCCTGTTCTTTTAGGTCCACAGAGAGGACAACTGCGCAGATACGGGACATCCCCGTTGCCCAGTTCTCTCATCTTTAGTAGTCTCTTGGATTGCCGCAAGGTCATCGACAGGCTCTGGGCGGGGTAATCCTGTTCGGCGGTTAGCCATCGAGAATAGAGAAATGCTCGGAATGCAAAGAAGGACTGTGATTTTGGCGCTGGGGTTGATGATCGCCCCGATTTTCCTTACCTCATGCGGGGACATCATCAACCTGCCCGTTCCCTCAATTTCATCGATTTCTCCTACGAGCGTTTCTGCGGCAG
>JASHRL010000168.1 GCA_030037355.1 Candidatus Acidiferrales bacterium
CCGGCGAAGCGCTCGACGATGGGCACGCTCAGGCCGGCTTCGCGCGGCGTGCAGGGGCCGGGAGAAATAATGATGCGCTCGGGGCGCATGCGGGCGATTTCGTCGAGGGTGATTTCGTCGTTGCGGCGCACGGCGAGCTTTTGCCCCAGCTGGCCGAGGTACTGCGCCAGGTTGTAGGTGAACGAGTCGTAGTTGTCGAGGAGCAGAATCATCTGTTTAAGCGAGAGCCTCAGTTTACCAACTTTGAGTACATCGCGCCTGCCTGCGGCAGGCAGGCGGATAAAGCGCGCGAAAGGAAAAAAACATCAACTGCTCTATTGTCGCGGCTGAAGCCGCGACCCCCTAGACTTCGGCTGCGCTCCGCCTCGTCAGCCGCGGTGCTTGCCGGTGTGGGCGATCTCGGCGGCGAGCATCACGGCGCGGGCCTTGTTGAGCGTCTCCTGATATTCCTTCGCCGGAACAGAATCAGCCACCACGCCGCCGCCGGCCTGAATATGAACTTTGCCGTCCTTGGCGACGAGGGTGCGCAGGCCGATGCAGGAGTCGAGATTGCCGGAAAAATCGAGATAGAGGATGGCGCCGGCGTAGATGCCGCGACGCGTGGGCTCGAGTTCGTCGATGATTTCCATGGCGCGAATTTTCGGAGCGCCGCTGAGCGTGCCGGCGGGGAAGCAGGCCATGAGCGCATCGAGGCAATCTACGTTTTCGCGCAGCTTGCCGCGAAGGCTGGAGACGAGATGCATCACGTGCGAATAGCGCTCGACGAACATCAGGCGCTCGACTTTCACCGAACCGTATTCGCAGACGCGGCCAAGATCGTTGCGGCCGAGATCGACGAGCATGATGTGTTCGGCGCGCTCTTTGGGATCGGCGAGGAGCTTTTTTTCGAAGGCCTGATCTTCATGCGCATCGCGCCCGCGTGGCAAAGTGCCAGCGATGGGGCGATAAAATGCGTCGCGGCCTTGTACTTTGACGAGCATTTCAGGGGAGCTGCCGACGGCCGAGACATTGCCGAGGCGCAAAAAATAAAGATAGGGCGAAGGGTTGACGACGCGAAGCGCGCGATAAATTTCGAAGGGATCGGCGGTCGTGCTCGCGGAAAAGCGCTGGCTCGGGACAACCTGAAAAATGTCTCCGGCGCGAATGTATTCCTTGGCGCGCGAAACGGCGGCCATGTATTTCGATTTCGTGAAGTTGGAAGTAAAGCGTAGCGGAGCGCGATTGCCGTTGGAGGAAAGTCTTGGAAGAGGTTGTTCGAGCTGGCGGCGAATGCGCGAAATCTCCGCGGCGGCGACGTCGTACTTCTTGCGCAGGTTGCGCTGGCCGTTGGTGAGCACGTTACGAACGATCCAGACGCGATGCTGCACGTGGTCGAATGCGACCAGGCCATGAAAAAACATCAGGACGGCGTCGTCGAGTTTCAGTTCGTCATCACTGGTCGAGGGGATTCTCTCGATAAGCCGCACCATGTCGTAGGCGAAATATCCAATGGCTCCGCCGACAAGCGGTGGCAGGCCTGGAAGGCGCACGGGGCGGTAGCGTTTCATGAGGCGGCGAAGGAGCGCAATCGGATTCGCGTCGTATTTTTCAATGAGATTGCCGCTTTGAATCGTGCAGTTGCGGCCGCGCGAGCGAAACACTTGGGCAGGATCGACGCCGAGGAACGAAAATCGCGCAATATTTTCGCCGCCCTCAACGCTTTCCAGCAGGCATGAATATTTTGCGTCGCGCGCGAGCTTCAAGTATGTGGCGACGGGCGTCAGCAGATCCGCGTTGATGGTTTCGAAGACGGGTATGAAATTCCCGCGGCGGGCCAGTTTGCGAAATGTGTTGTAGTCCGGCTGGATCATGATTTGTCGCGTTTCCGTTCTTCCGCCGCAAGCGCGTTCAAGATTGCTCGCCGCATGGCCGCCTCGGGAGCGCGCATTCCCGTCCAAATTTCCCATTGCGCAATACCCTGCGCCGAGAACATTTCGATTCCTGAGACCGTTTCAATTCCTTTCCGTGCTGCGAGACGCAATAATTTCGTTCGGTGCGGCCGATAAATTGCGTCGAAAACGAGTCTGCAATTCAATTCGCTCATACTGAGCGGAGATTGGCCCGTCTTTGGATGCATGCCGACGGGCGTCGCATTCACGATTGCATCAAAAAATTCACGCTTTAAAGATGCGCGCGGGATCGCTTGGCCCTGAAGGTCGCGCGCCAATTTTTTCGCCCTTTCTGGCCGGCGGGCGCAGATGGTCACGGACGCCCCTCCTCTCGCCAGCGCGAACGCGACGGCACGCGCGGCGCCGCCAGCGCCAAAGATCAAAACGCGGCTGCCGGCGAGAGGCATTCGTTCCTCCAGCGCGCGCAGCACGCCGACGTAATCCGTATTGTAGCCGAAGAGCTTTCTGCCGCCGCGAACGACAACCGTATTGACCGCTCCGATCGATGCCGCGAGAGGGTCGCAATCGTCCAGGTGGCGCAGAATGCGCTCTTTGTAGGGAAGCGTGACGCTGAAACCCTCGATTCCCAGCGGTTCGATGGCGCTGAGAAAATCACGGAGGTCGCTCACAAGAAAGGGGAGATAGACAGCATTTATTTTTCGCGCGGCGAAACCAGTGTTGTGCAAAATTGGAGAAAGAGAATGCGCGACCGGCTGGCCAATAACGCCGTAGACGCTTGTCCGGCGGTTTAGATGATCGCTGCGATAGAGCTGCTTCATTTCATCCAGCGAAACTTGCCCTGGCGCTGTGGCAGTCTGGACAGGCGCATAAGCGACAGCGCTGCCCTCGCGCAGCGCGAGGATGCGCAACGGTGTGACGATATCGCCCATCGGCACGGCGATCACATCCGCCTTACCGCGGGCCAATTTCAACACCTGTAAACCATCACGAATCGAATCGCATTCGATTGCTATCTTCACGGCATCGAATTCGCATCGTCGGCGAATATCTTCGAGCCTTCGGGCCAGTCTCGGAAGCTGCGGACTCCCCGGTTTCGCTCGGAAGTCGTGATGCGAGAGAATCCGTTGCGCTCCTGAGGTACTTAAGTCGAGAACGAACCTTGAGACAGATTCGACGCTTTCGATTTCCAGATCTATCCAGTCGCACCCCGCGCGAGCTGCCTCCTGGAGCCGCAAAAGTTGCGACAGAATGCTGCCCGAGAACCTTCCTCCCACTTCCTTCCGCCGGCAGGTTGCGATCAGACAGACTCCAGGTTTACGTTTCCGTCGGCGAAGCATAGAAATGAAGCGACGGAACTCTGCTTCGTTTTTCAGCCAGTCCAGACGCAGCTCCACAGTGCGC
>JASHRL010000169.1 GCA_030037355.1 Candidatus Acidiferrales bacterium
ACCAAAAGTATGCGGCTCGAATCGCGCGCCACTCGCAGAAAATTCTCAAACCATGCGCGAGGATAAACAGGCGTTCCCAAATTGCGCATGTTGCAGGAGAAAACTCTGTAGAAGTCCTTGACCAGTTCTTCTTTCCCCCATTGTGCGGTCAATCCCTGCTTCTGCGCACCGCGAATTTTGTTGCGAAGACGCGAAGCCAGCGAGCCAAAATACTTTTCTGCTGTTTCTGGCAGCGGAACCACCATGGAGACTTTCGCGGTGCTCGATTTCCAGTTTCCGTTGAGCGCCTCCCCTTGCCGCAATTCGATATGTTTCGCGCCCCATCCGCTCGCGAGCTTCTCGGCCTCATGCAGAAGCCCTTCGCCGACCTCCGGCGTATCCGCCAAGACTCCGCCGTAGGAGAAAAAAGGCATAGAAACCAGGAAGCGGCCCCAGAGCCAGCTTTTGATTCCCACGAGCGGAAGCACGCCGCAAATCCTTCCGTCTTCCTGCGCGGCAAGATAAAACGTTTTGTGGCCGTAGGTGTCTTCAATCAATTCCTTCCATCGCCAGCGGTGGTAGTTCGATGCGCGCGGGCTTGCTTCCACGTATGCATCCCAAGCCGCAGCGTCCTGGCAAATTCCGATGCTCATATCTTTTCTACTCCGACCCGCTGGGTCTCGCGTCCGCGCGACTGTGCGGCGACGTCCCATACTGCGAATCGCTTGCCGAAACTCGCCTGGAAGACACCAAGAATCGCCGCGACATGAACCAGCAGGTAGTAATACGGAATCGCCAGAAAACCACCGGCCTTGCGACCGCTTGATTCCAGAATCATTCCCACGAGCGCAAGAACGTAGCAGGCCAATTGCAACAACAAGCACGCTAGGAAAAACGGCCGCGCGGCCAGAAACGCGCACGAAATCAGCAGCGCCGCGAGCGGGATCGGAATCAGCCAGCGGAGCAGCTTGCGCGAAGCGAATTGCCAACGCCGCAACCCATGAATCGAATGCCGCAGCCTCCAGAACCCCAGCATGCCTTGCGCGCTGATCCGGCGCTTGCGGTTGAATTCCTCGCGCGAGGATTGCGTTGCTTTTTCCAGCGACCTCGCTGATGGTTCGCAGAGCACAGCGTAACCCTTACTCGCGATGTGCAGAGGCAGCTCCAGATCATTCGCCAAGTCCGGTACGAGTGGCACATACAATTCTCGCCGGATGCAGAAAATCGACCCGTCGCAAACCAGCACGGAGCCGAGCCGGCTCTCCAGATTGGTAATCAGAAATTCATACTCGAGATATTTTTGCGTTCCTGCGGCGACGGCCTCGTGCTCTCCCTCCGCCAGGGTTTTCTCCATTCCCGTGACGCAACCGACGCGACGATCGCCAAAATGCCGCGTCATCTGGCGCAGACAGTCCGCGCTGATATGCGAATTTGCGTCCGTGAAGAAAAGTAGGTCGCCCGTAGCCAATTGCGATATATGGTTTAGCGCTTCGTTCTTTCCCACGCGGCTATCCATGCGGACGTACTTCAGGCGCGGATCCTTGATGCTTTTCAGAATCTCGTCGGTTCGGTCCTGTGATGCATCGGACGCAACGATCAGCTCCAATCGATCCGCTGGGTAATTCCAGCCGAGCGTTTCGGCCACTTTCCAGGCAATGTCCTTCTCTTCGTTGCATGCGGAGATCAGCACGGAAACTTTCGGCGTGAAATCCACCGCGCTTGTCGGTTCAAACGCTTTCCACCGGCCGATAAGCCATAGGCAGAGCGGGTAGCCGGCGTAGACGTATGCCAGCCAGAGGACACCCGTCCAGAAAACGGCCTGGGCAAAATGATTCATCGAGAGCCGCGGCTCAACAACAAAGTCTTAAGCGTCCGGAACATGATCAAGAGGTCGAGGCCGATGGAGATGTTCTTGATGTAAAACAGGTCGTACGCAAGTTTTTCCACGTTGTCTTCGAGCGTCACGCAGTAGCCGCGGTTAATCTGCGCCCAGCCGGTCGCTCCTGGCTTGACGGACCATCGCTGCCGGTAATACGGGATTTTTTCAACGCACTCCATCTCTTGATTCTGAACAAATGGCCGCGGCCCAACAAAATACATATCGCCTTTCAAGATGTTGAATGCCTGCGGCAATTCGTCGAGTCGGGTGCGGCGAAGCAATCGGCCCACACGGGTAAAGCGGTCGTCCGTTTTTTCGGCGGGACGGTAATTGTCGTCCTGATCGGCGCCGTCAATCATCGTTCGGAATTTGTACAGCGTGAACAATTTTCCGCCTTCACCAACGCGCTTCTGCTTGAAGATAATCGGCCCCTTGGAATCCAGACGAATTGCAATGGCAGCCAAAATCATGAAGGGTGCCCCAACCGTCAGGCAGACAATCGAAATCATGCAGGAGAACGCTCGTTTGTACAGGAGTAGCGGTCTTGAAACCCGAAAGCTCGGCGAAAAAAGCAGCCAGCTCAAGCGAAGATTCTCGAGCGGCACCTTGCCCGTGATTGCCTCGTAGACATCCGGGCCATCCTGAATTTGAATGCCGCGCCCCTTCAACCGCACGAGCGCTTCCACAGGCAGCCGGCCCCGCCGTTCGCCCATCGCGATGATGATCCGGCCTGCGCGATAGGATTCTACTTGCCGCGACAGCATTTCATATTGCTCATCGCTGGAGAGATTCGCATAACGCGGGTCGCCGTTCTCAATCTGCCGCATTTGTCCGACTACGCGGATTCCCAATTCCTTCCGTGACTCAATCTCTTCGATCAGCGACTTCGCCAGAGCGCCATCTCCCAAAATCAGCGCTCGTTCTGCAAATTGCGGCATTGTGTTTACGGCTAGAAACAATCGGCGCCACGCAAAGAGGATCAAAGCAACGAAAACCAAGCCAATTGAGAAGATTCCGCGGCCAAGATCGAGATGCGGAAAAAGGAAATACAGCAG
>JASHRL010000170.1 GCA_030037355.1 Candidatus Acidiferrales bacterium
GGAATGGGCTGGGCGGGAAAAAGCCTGGGCAGCGCGACGAACTTCACTATCGGCGTTGCAGTGAATCCCGTTGCGGAAGATCTCGAAGAGGAAATTCGCCGCTTCCACGCCAAGGTCGAAGCCGGCGCGCATTTCGCGATGACCCAGCCGATTTTTGACCCCGGGCACTGGCACGCGTTCCTGAAAAAAATCGGCGGCAAATCCCCGATTCCTGTGCTCGTGGGCTTGTGGCCGCTCACCAGTTATAAACAAGCGCTGCGCCTGAATAATGAAGTTCCCGGCATCGTGATTCCGGAAGCCACGCTGAAGGAGCTGGAATCCGCCGGAGCCGCGGCGCGTGATCGCGGCTTTGCGCTGGCACGCCGCATGTTGGATTGGGCGCGTTCGGAAATGAACGGTGCGTACCTGATTCCGCCGTTCAAGCGCTACGAGGAAATTTTGGAGCTTTTCTCGTGAATGTCCTGCTGCGCGCCGATTCCTTCAAACTCGCCGTTGGAAAAACCAGAATCGTTTTCGCGGCTTCCCTTCTCCTGGCGCTCCCTTCAGTGGCGCCGGCTGCGGCAAATAGGGCGTCGGCTGTCCTTCCAACGCTGCGTGCGGATTGGATCCGAAAAGCGCTTGCGCGACTTCTGCGCCTTTTTTTTCCGCCACAGCTTCGAACGCAGCCTTCAGCCGCAGCGGCCGGGTCGTCAAGTTATGCGCATCGCTGGCGATGAAATGAATCGCATTCGCGTCGAGCAATTTCTCCGCCGCGGCCTGCGCGCGAGACCCGAATCCGCCGGTGACCGATTGCGCGGTCACTTGCACCAGGCATCCCTGCCGCATCCAATTCCAGAGCAATTCCCACTGCGAGCGAATCAGCGGATTGCGCTCGGGATGCGTAATGATGAGATGGAGGCCAAGAAGCTGCAATTCATGAAGGGTTTTGTCGATCGTCGGCGGAATCGAAAAGTCGCCAAACTCAATGAGCAGATAATTCTTCTGATTCAAAGTGAAGCGCCGCGGATCGCCGCGCAACGCTTCGATATTTTCGAAAGTCAGATGGAAATCGCAGCCCGCGGCAATCGTCAGCCGCTCGCCCAATTTCTTCTGGAGTTCATCGCGCCGCTCGCGCACCAGCTTTGGAGCGAACGCATATGTGCTGTTCGCGTGCGGCGTCCCGATGACGTGCGTCACTCCATCTTCGATCGCCATCTCCGCCATCGCGAGAGACGTCTCCATCGAATCCGATCCATCGTCAAGGTCCGGAAGTATGTGGCAGTGAATGTCGATCATGAAATGCCGAAGATAACCCACGCAAGCAAGAATAGAAAGAGTAAGCGCAATTCGAGATTCGAATTGCAGCGCCGCCGCAGTTGTGCGAGTCTTTTTGCACATGAAAACGCACGGACTGTTCGACTTGTTCCCGCAAATCCTTCGCAAATGAGAACTCCTCGATGAACGTCCTCCTGTTCAGCCTGCTGATTCTATTCTGTTCGCTGGCTGCGGGCTTGTTGGGCTCGCTGACTGGCCTGGGCGGCGGCGTGGTGATTGTTCCTCTGCTTGTCCTCGTCTTCAAAGTGAATATCCACTATGCCGCGGGAGCATCGCTGATTTCCGTGATTGCCACGTCGTCGGGAGCGGCTGCCGCTTACGTCAAGGAAGGCTACTCGAACGTGCGCATTGGAATGCTTCTGGAAGTGGCCACGACGCTCGGCGCACTCTATGGCGCATATTTGGTGGCCAAGGTTTCTCCCGCTTCGATTGCCATCATCTTCGGAGTCGTGCTGATCCTGTCCGCTTATCTGTCGCTCCGCAAGCCGCCAAACATCGCCGACACGCGGCCGCCGGACCGCCTCGCCGCATGGCTGCGACTGAACGGAGATTATCCGACGCCGCAGGGGCTCAAGGCCTATACGGTCCGCCGCGTGCCGCTCGGATTTCTCGTTTGCAACGTGGCCGGAATTCTTTCCGGACTCTTGGGAATCGGCAGCGGCGCTCTCAAAGTTCTGGGAATGGATCAGGCCATGGAAACTCCGTTCAAGGTTTCCACCGCGACGAGCAATTTCATGATCGGAGTGACCGCGGCGGCCAGCGCGGGAATTTATTTTCACCGCGGCTATATTGACCCGGCGCTGGCAATGCCCGTCATGCTCGGAGTCTTGCTCGGAGCGTTCATCGGAGCGCGCATCATGCCAGGCGCAACCACTCATTATCTCCGCGCTCTATTCAGCGCGACGATTGTGGTTTTGGGAATCGAGATGTTCATAAAGGGCATGACAGGAAAACTGTAGATGATAGAAACCAAAGGTGGCTGGACCGATGAGAGGATGGACAACACCATCTCGGTGCTCCTCCGCACCGGAGTCATAATTTCGTCCATCGTCGTCTTGGCCGGAGGCATTCTTTATTTGTTCGAAGCCGGACTCCGCGTGCCGGATTATCGCGTGTTTCAAGGAGAGCCCGCAGGTTTGATATCGTTTCACAGGATTCTGGCGGGAACGCTTTCCCGGCATGGCCGCAATTGGATACAGTTTGGACTTGTCTTGCTGGCGCTCACGCCGGTGGCGCGCGTGGCTTTTTGCGTTTTTGTATTTCTGAAGGAAAGAGACTGGACTTATGTTTTTCTGACTTTGATCGTTCTTTCCGTGCTGATTTTCAGCTTTGTCGGAAGATAAAAGATATGTCTGATTGGACCAAACGAATTCAAGACGAGCTTCGCGAGAGCGCAAGAGTGAAAGAAAGCTTTTCTGCTGAACTTCTTGCGCGAATCGCGCAGTTTGCTGAGGCCGGCGCGGCCGCGCTGAAGAACAATCGCAAAATGGTTCTCTTCGGCAATGGTGGCAGCGCCGCAGACGCACAGCATATCGCGGCCGAGCTGGTTGTCCGCTTGCATCGAAACAGGCCGGGGCTGGCGGCGATTTCCCTGGGAACAAATGTTTCTGTGCTGACGGCTGCGGCGAACGACCTCGGCTTTGAAAATGTTTTTGCGCGCCAGATCGAATCTCTTGTTTCGCCGGGCGACATTTTGGTTGCGCTTTCGACCAGCGGAAACAGCGCGAATATTCTTCGCGGCGTCGAGGCTGGCCGTGCGCGCGGCGCTTCGCTCGTGGGCATGACCGGCGAAACGGGCGGCCATCTCGCTGCAAAAGTGGATTTGCTAATCAATATTCCTTCGCGAAATGCGCAGCGAATTCAGGAAGCGCACATCACCATCGGGCATATTGTTTGTTCGCTTATCGAAGAAATATGTTTTCCTGCCCCTCGCTCGTGACCATATTTCCTTCGTCCATGTCAATTCCCTTCTCTGTTAACTGAAACGCATGGCGAATTGCCGAGTTGTTTGCGGTCGGGCCATGGCGCAGCTAAGGTAGAAGAATGCCGAATGCGCCAGAATCCGGTCCCTGGACAGCGGACAAGGGCCGTCGCCGCAGCCTGCGTGTGATGCTCTCTGTGACCCTCATTGTGCGCGGAAAAGCTCCCGATGGAAAAGAGTTCTCGGAAGAAACAAAATCCCTGGTCGTGAATGCCCACGGTGCGTTGATCCAACTTCGCTCTGAAGTCAAAGCAGATCAAAAAGTCACGATGACGCACAAAGGGACGCAAGAAACGCAGGAGTGCCGGATCGTTTATGTCGGCGCGATGCAGGGCGGAAAAGCGCAAGTGGGAATCGAATTCGCCAAGGCCTCGCCGCAATTCTGGCAGATCAGTTTCCCGCCGGAAGACTGGAACGTCGAGGAAGAGTGACGGGCCATTCACTTCTCTTGTTTTCCGCCTGTTCCGCAGAAGTCAGTTCCACACGCAAATTTCCCAGCGGGAGTTGAGCGTCCATTCGAACCGGCGTTTCCACCGCGTCCTTCGCAAGCCAGAGCGTGAAATGCTCGTCGGGCACTTCGCGGCCATTTTCGAGTAAGCGAATCACGATCTTTGTAGCGGAGTATTGACCAGCCTCCACGGATATTTCTTCCGCGCCCGAATTTTGCGCCACCATTTCGTAAAGATCTTCGCCGTCGTAAAGAGGAATGCGCGCTTCGGATATGTGCGGCCAATCCATTTGACGAAGTGCATAAACCGCGCTGACGGGATCGTGTGTGTCCTCTGGAACGATGATGCGCGTCCATGGCGCGCCGGAAGAATCGCCGGAAGAAATCAATTCGGCGTAAGTATCTTCGGGCTTTCCGGCTTCATCGAAATGCTCGCGATAACGAAAACTCGCGAGGCCGGAGAGGCGCGCATAGGAATCCGCTTCGTCGTCAACGGGAAAAAGCGCGCGGGCCGGTTCGGCAGTGTGAACAGAAGCTCGAAAATGCCACGCTTCCGCGCCGAAAAAACTGCCGCGATCGACGACATCCAATTCTGCGTATGCTGCGCCTGTGTAGCGCTGCCAGTCCACGCGATAGCGAAGCTGCTCGCCTATGCGAAAGAGCGCAACAGCGCGGGAGCCAGGCAACTGACGCGAACGAGCATTTGTAAATTTGCAGAATAAAAATCCAAAACCGAGGACAAGGAGAAAGACGAAAAGCGCACGCGCCGCAGCATCTCGCCGCGAGCGAATACGAAATGCGCCGGCGGTCATTTTGGAATATATCCCGGCAAATCCGCGAGGCTGTCGAGCAGCAAGTCCGGCGGGCACTCGTGAAGTTTGGCGCTGCCGAGCCCATAAGTGACGCCGCAAGCCCACGTGCCGGCGTTGCGCGCGGTGTACACATCGACGTCGGAATCGCCGACCATCATCATCTCGAGCGGCGCAGCGCCGAAGTCGCGCAGCAGTGTTGTCAGACCGATGGGGTCGGGCTTTTTCTTCTCGAAGCTGTTTCCGCCGTAGACGAATTGGAAATACTGGCTCATGTTCAGGCCGTCGAGAATGGCCTGGCTGAATTTCACGGGCTTATTGGTGAGCACGGCCAGCGAGCGCCCCTTGAGCGCGTCGAGTCCCTCGAGCACGCCGGGATATGGGACAGTGTTATCGAGAATGTGCTGGCGATAGTAGCCGAGGAAAAATGCGATGCCGTCGTTGATTTCGCTCTCAGCAGCATCTTCGCCGAGGGCGCGCTTGATGAGCAAAGGAACCCCGCCGCCGACGTAGCCGGCGATCTGTTCGTGTTCGAGAGGTTCGCGGCCCAAATGCACGAGCGTGGCATTCATCGAAAGTACGAGATCGAGTTTCGAATCGACGAGGGTGCCATCGAGATCGAAGGCGAGCGCCTTGACGCCAGAAATTTTCTTGCCGTTGTTGGAAGCGATGGACATTTTCGACAGTGGCCCGGAAACAATCCTCTGAATCTTCCATTGTAGCGAAGCTCGGCGCAGTCCGCTGGCGTTTTTGCGGTGATGTTGAGGGACATTGGAGAGTGGCGTCCGCGCTGCTACAATCGAACATTTCCGCGAGGCGCGATTTGCTCGTCCGAGGAAATCATGGCTGAGATTTTTCCATTCCGCGCAATCCGCTATGACGCTCATCGCATCGCGCTCGAAAAAGCGCTGACGCAGCCGTACGACAAAATCACGCCTGCGATGCAGGACGCGTATTACGCGGCGAGCCCTTACAATTTGATCTCCATCGAAAAAGGCAAAGCGCTGCCCGGCGATTCGCCGGAGAATAATGTTTACACGCGCGCGGCGCGGAATTTTGAGGATTGGCTTGCACAAGGCGTCCTTGTGCAAGACGTCGCGCCCGCGATTTACGCTTATTTTCAAGGTTATGAAATTCCGGGGACGAACCGGCGACTCGAGAGGCGCGGATTCATCGCGCTGGGACGATTGGCGAACTATGAAGAGAAAATCGTTTTTCGCCACGAGCGCACGCTGACGGCGCCGAAAGCCGACCGGCTCGAATTGCTGCGCCATCTGCGTGCGCAGACCGGCCAGCTTTTTCTGCTCTACGACGATCCCGCAAAGCGCATCGATGCGCTGCTGCAAGAGGCGGCGAAGCAACCTGCGACCGCCGAGATGCGCGACGAATATGGCGTGACGCATCGCCTGTGGGCGATTTCCGACACACCAACGATTGCGCGAATCACTGCAGCGATGGCGGATCAGAAGCTGATCATCGCCGACGGGCATCATCGCTATGAAACCGCGCTGGCCTATCGCGACGAATGCCGCGCGAAGGCCGGACGCGTGGACCCGGATGCGCCTTACGAGAAAGCGATGTGGACCTGTTTCAACATCCATCAAGAAGGGCTGACGATTTTGCCGACGCATCGCTTGCTGCGAAATCTCGCGAATTTCTCGATGGAAAAATTCCTCAAAGCGGCGTCGCAATATTTCAATTGGTATGCATATCCTTTCGCTTCGCCGGATGAGCGCGCGGAAAGCCTCGCCGATTTTCGGCGCGACCTGGAACGACGCGGGCGCGCGGGACATACCATCGGAGTCTACGGCGGCGGCGAGGCGTTTTTTCTGCTTGTGCTGCGGAATACGGCGGCGCTCGAGCAATTGCTGCCGGATATTTCGCCGGCGCAGCGGCTGCTCGATGTGGTCTTGCTGCATCGTTTGCTGCTGCACAAATGCCTGGGAATCACGGCGGAAAAAGTCGCCGCGGAATCGAACATCACGTACGAGCGCGAGATGGATGCGGCGCTGGCGGCAGTGGATCGCGGCGAGGCGCAGGCGGCGTTTCTGCTCAATGCCGTGGGCGTGAAGCAGGTTGCGGAAATCGCGCTGGCTGGCGACGTGATGCCGCAGAAATCCACCGATTTTTACCCCAAACTGCTGAGCGGGTTGTGCATTTACGGGCTCTGAAGACGACATCCGCAAGGCAACCGAATACCTTGGGAAAAGTGCATATCTCTGTCGATTAGAAACGAGGTCGAGTCTTTGTTTTGTTGGAGTTACGGGAAATTCTAATAATTCATAGGTCTGGCGATTAGAATTGCCAGTTTGGGGGAGATTCTCCGCGTTGGGGAGGAGTTGGAGGACTAGGCGGCGAAACGCCACCGGAAAGCCCCGGGGATGAGACGCGAGCCGCAGATCGATTTCAATACCATAGCCACAGCCTGAATATCACAAAATAACTAAAAAGGCAAGACATTTTCGATTGACATCAACTTCGCAAAATGCGAAGATTGAAGCGTGCGAATCGTCAGCCGAAAGGCGATTCGAGAAGCGACAGCCAAGCATGCGGAGTGGAGCGCGTCGCTGAACGCCTGGTACAAGATAACCAGGAATGCGGACTGGAAGAACTTCTCCGATGTGCGAAACAGCTGGAAGAATTCAGACGTGGCGGGGCGTTTTGTGGTGTTTGATATAAGCCACAATAAGTGCAGACTGGTGGCGACAATCAAATACAAATGGAGCATGGTTTACATCCGACGAATCCTTAGCCACGCTGAATACGACGACGAGGAGTGGCAAAAATCGTGATTGCGGTATCCGAAAAATACGCACTCGAGGTCAGCTCACCGGCACCGATCGCATCGGAACGCCAGCATGAGGAATACGTCGCGGTCCTAGACAAACTGGCGAGCAAAGAGCACCCAACAAATGAAGAAGAGAAGTACGCAGAAGTGTTGCTGACGCTGATCGAAGCCTACGAGGAGCGGCAGCATTCCATCCCGGACGCTTCGCCGGTGGAAGTACTTCGCACATTAATGGATGCGAACGATCTTCGGCAGAAAGATCTGGTGTCTATTTTTGGCTCTGAAAGCATCGCATCCGAAATCCTACATAGAAAACGCAGCCTCACCAAAACGCACATCGAGAGATTGAGCAAGCGATTCCACGTTTCTCCCGCGGTTTTTTTCTGAAATAAAACTGCACACATCTTCTCGCCTATCTAGTCGCAATGCAGATAAACGCGGAATGGGAAAGTAACTGCAGATTCCTCGTCGGATGCTAGTCGCATCCTCGCTCGGAATGACAATCCAAAAAGAAAAGGCCGCAGAGTTTCTGGAAAACGAAACTCTGCGCTACGGGGCTCGCTCGGCATGCCGCCGTATTGGGTCAGCTCGCGACTTGGAGGTCGCGCGGGCGGGGCCGTTCGTTCCTCAGGGTAAACAAGCAGCGCCTCGCCACGGCGAGCAAACACTACGAACATAAAAAGAGGCAAGGAAATGCGTCGAGGCGAGATTCTTCGGCGCAAAGGCGCGCCTCAGAATGACAACGAAAAACGGTACTCATCCAAGATGTGAGACGGTTCGCGATTTGTTCCTGATCATCTGCTGGGGAGGACGTGGAGGCCGGGCGCGGGAGGTGAGGGGACGCGAACGGCGGGCGGGACGGAGCCGGGGGCGCGGCGGGGATATTTTGCGACGACGTAATCGTCGAGCAATTTGCGGAAGGCGGCGGCGAGTTCGTCGTATGTGCCTTTCAGCGTGACGGATTTTTCGCCGTCGATGTAAACGGGACAGCTTGGCTCTTCGCCCGTGCCGGGAAGGCTGATGCCGATATTGGCGGCGCGGGATTCGCCCGGGCCGTTGACGATGCAGCCCATCACGGCGAGCTTCAGTTCTTCGACGCCTTCGTATTGCGATTTCCATTCCGGCATTTTGTCGCGAATGTATTGCTGCGTGCGCTCGGCTAATTCCTGGAATGTGGAGCTGGTGGTGCGTCCGCAGCCGGGGCATGCGGTGACGCTCGGCGCAAAAGAGCGCAGGCCGAGAGCCTGAAGCAATTCGCATGCGGCGTAGACTTCGTCGCGACGGTCGCCGCCGGGGCGCGGAGTGAGCGAGACGCGAATCGTGTCGCCGATACCTTCGCTGAGCAAAATCGCCATGGAAGACGCGGACCAGACGAGACCCTTCGCGCCCATGCCGGCTTCGGTGAGGCCGAGATGCAGAGGCTGGTCGGTCTTGCGCGCGAGTTCGCGATAGATGCTGATGAGGTCGCGCGGACGAGAAACTTTGCAGGAAATGATGATTTGATCTTTGCGCAAGCCGGAAGCGAGGGCGAGTTCGGTGGATTGCAGCGCGGAGATGACCATGCACTCGTTGATGATGTCCTCGGAGGTGAGGCTGAGGTTGCGGTCGGTATTCTCCTGCATTTTTTGCATGACGAGCTCTTGATTGAGCGAGCCGCCGTTGACGCCGATGCGGACGGGCTTGCCATTGTCGACGGCGACTTTGCAGATGGTGGAGAATTGCTCATCACGGCGCACGCCTTTGCCGACGTTGCCGGGATTGATGCGGTATTTGTCGAGCGCTTTGGCGCAATCGGGATACTTCGTGAGCAAGACGTGGCCGTTGTAGTGGAAGTCACCGATCAGCGGCGTGTCGCAGCCAGCGTCGAGGACGCGGCGCTTGATTTCAGGAACGGCGGCGGCGGCTTCGGGAACGTTGACCGTGACGCGCACGATTTCCGAGCCGGCTTGCGCGAGTTCGAGATATTGCCGAGCGGTGCTCTCGACGTCGGCGGTATCGGTGTTGGTCATCGACTGGACGACGACGGGCGCGCCGCCGCCGACCTGGACTTTGCCGACCTTTACGCCGACCGTTTTGTGACGCTGCGCGATTGCTGGTTCCATACCGGTGTCCGCGAAAAGACCTCTCTTATTTGGATGCCCTAGAGATGATTCTAGCGGATTTTGCCGGATGGACGCTAGTCGGTCAGTGGCACGGAGTTTCCAATTCGGCGCGTAAGTCCTGACTACCTTGCGCGGGTGAAACGCGCAAAAGGAAACAACACATCGGCATTGTTTGTTGGCACGGCTGAAGCCGTGCCCTGACGAAACAAGCCGCCGTGTTTACACTGGCGATTCAGAAGCCAAGAGGTCACTGCATTGAGGAGTTTCAGCTTTCAGGTTTCCGTGTCGATGCCAAGCATGCGGACGATGTTCAGCGCGTTCGAGTGGGTCAACAGGCCAGGACGCAGCTTATAATCGAATTTCAGTTCGCCGCCCTCGCCGGAATCTTCAAAATAAACGTTGCGTCCCGGCAAGCCATTGGCGGCAATTTCCGTGAGGGTCAGATCGTGCGTGGTAATGAGGCCGATGGCGTTGCGCCGAACCAAAGCGCGAACAACCCATTCGGCGGCGATGCGGCGATCGTGGGAGTTTGTGCCGCTCATGATTTCGTCGGCGAGAAAGAGAAGCGGGCCCTGGCTGGCGAGATCGATCATGAGGCGCAAGCGCTGCATTTCAGCGAGAAAATGCGAGCGGCCGTCGGTGACTGAATCCTGAACGCGAATGGCAGCAGCGATCTGCAACCGGGAAAGGCGCAATTTCGCGCATCTCACGGGCGCGCCCATCCACGCGAGAACAGCGTTGCAGCCGACGGCGCGCAGGAAAGTGCTCTTGCCGGACATATTGGAGCCGCTGACGATGAGGAAGCGAACATCGTCCGCCAAGCGGACGTCGTTGAAAATGCAAACACTTATGTCGAGCAAAGGATGGCCGAGCTGTTCAGCCTCGAATGTGGGACTGGAATCGGCGATTTCAGGAAAGACATCGCGAGGATGCTCGAAGGAATACGCGGCAAGCGAAAGAAGGGCTTCGAATTCTCCAACGACGGAGAGATATTCCAAGAGATCCGAACCGTGACGGCGGCGCCAGCGGTCGATAGCCATGGAGAATTGCGTGCCCCACAAAAGGCACCAGGACACCAGCGTGAACCACTCGTTGTTGCGTTCTTCAAGCAGTTTAACAAGGCGGTTCAGATGACGCACCGTGTGCGAGGCGGCGGTTTGCCCCGCTTTTAAGCGGCCAGCCAAAACGGCGAGCTTCGCCGAAGAGAAACGTTCGCGTTCGATGATTTGGAGCAATTCGCAGACGATGGGAAGTTCTGTCGAGAGCATGCGAACTGATTCGATGATTAGCCGTATGCGGCCGTAAAACACGCCAGCAAAAATTGCTTCGACCGCAAGCAGCGCGCCGCCGCTCAGCCACAGGTTTTGCAAACTGAGAGCGCCGACCCAATAGAGAAAGGGCAGAGCAATCAAAACAGGAATGAACAGGAATGGCAGCACTGACGCCCACGAAGGAAAACGAGGACGAGATGACATTTCTGCGAGCCAATTTTGAAAAGTACCGGGCTTACAATCGGAAATAGCACTGGTTCCCGCAGCGGCGACAGATTCAAACAAATCGCGGCGTTCGCGAAGCTCGGAAACCGCCTCCCGCCGGCCCAAAACCTCTTCACGCCGGGCAGGAGCTTTCATCCACTGGGCGAGCGTATCGCGACCGAGGTGGGTTCGAGCGGAGCACAACAACTGAAAGAGAGAACCACGTCCAAAGAGATCCAAGTCACTGGCATAGACGTGAGACGAATCGATGAAGTCCTTGCCATCGTCTAGTGAGTCCCAATCATGTTTCAGTCGCGCAATTCCCTTCTCGTAATAGGAATGTACGCTGAGGAGCTTCAACACTCTTTTGTGGTGCTGCTGCGCTTGCCTCAAAGAAAATGCCGCTGCAATGGCTGGAAAGATAAAGCTCCAATATGGGGGCTTCCGGGAGACGAAGGATTCGTAGAGAAGCGCGCACGCAAGGAGAGCAAGGAAAGCCGAAGTGTAGAGCCATATCCCACGGCGCTTGTTGATTTGTTCCGATAAGAGCTGGACCTGTTGTGAGCATTGTGAGTAAACGCTCAGCGGAGTGGAAGTCTCCTGCTGCATGACGCGGTAATACTAACACGCGGTACGTTCAGGAACCTTACAACGCAATTCTGTTGTTATTCGCGGACGTGCTGGAAGAGGCCGAAGAGGACCATTCCGAGGCCGGCGAGGAAAAACACAGGCAGAAGGTAAGTGGTCAATATGGGCGCAAAGGGCACGGGGAGCTTCAGCGGGCTATTGGGCGAAAAAAAGTAATAAATGGCCGCGACAACCATCATGTAGAAGAGCCCGCGGCGTACTCTGCTCTTTTTCTGCACATAGACCGGCGCTTCTTTCCTCGGGACGCCCGGAAGCGTTTCATGACAATGCGGACAGTCTCGGAATGTATCCGAGATCCTTTGGCCACAAAATGGACACTCGCGAATTCCCATGCGCCCCTCGGCGAGGAGAA
>JASHRL010000015.1 GCA_030037355.1 Candidatus Acidiferrales bacterium
TTCGCGAGTAACCGATTTTAACCTCGCATCATCTAACGAACGCTTGAGTAGGGCTGGCTAACTGAATTGACAACGCGATGAGCCGCCGCTACAATCGTCTGATTTAGTTGGGGGCCAGTCGCCCTCTGAGGGCCTGTACTGTGGACAAGAAGAGACTGGATTATTACAAAAAGAAGCTGCAAGCGCGGCGCGAGGAACTATTGAAGGCTATCGCACGCACGGGCCAGGAAGGCCGCGAAGCCGACGAAGATCCCACGGTGGACCTTGCCGACAAGGCCGCGAACTCCTATACCAAGGAATTCCTCTTCGGCCAGACGCACAACGACCGGGCGCTCCTCGGTTTGGTCGATGAAGCTCTGGAACGCATTCGCGAGGGAAGCTTCGGACAATGCGTCCAGTGCGAAGAGGAACTGCAACAGAAGCGCCTCGAAGCTGTACCGTGGACCCGCTACTGCATCTCCTGCCAGGAAAAGCAGGAAAAAGGTTTGCTGACCTAAGGGAGTCTCCGATATCCCCGTCGTGGGTCCTCGCGTCTTGCGGGTGCATCCTCAACAATAGGCTTTTCGCTTGGAACCACTGGCCTTTTCAGGCTATCGCGCAAATATTGCCCTGTCCAGATCGCTAAAAATGGTATAGGTTTAAGCCGTCTCGCATTGGTAAACAAGCGCACCCTTGAACCTTCGCGGCACCATTGACGCCATCTCGTCCGTTTTATTTCCGGCTCCCTGCCAGATCTGCGATCAGATCCTCGATACCGCGAGCTTGCTGCCCATTTGTGGAGATTGCCTGACTTCTCTCAAGCCATTTCGCGGCCCGTGCTGCCTGTCCTGCGGCCGGCCATTTACATCTGATGTCGCTCTCGAAGCCGCTGAGCCGCGGTGTTTCGCCTGCCGGCGGGGCGTCTATGCGTTTGATCGCGCCCGCAGCTTTGGTGAGTACAGTGAACCCATGGCGCGCGCCATCAGCTTGCTCAAGTACGAAAAGCTCACGCGCCTTGGGCGTTGGTTCTCCGCACGACTGGAAGAGCGCGTTCGTTTCGAGCCGGAAATCTTCGCCGCGGATGTCGTTGTGCCCGTTCCCTTGCATCCCGCGCGGTTGCGCGAGCGCGGGTACAATCAGGCCGAATTGATCGCTCGTCCCCTTGCCCGCAGGCTGAGATTGCCGCTCGGCACCTATCTGCTGGTTCGAACCAGACCTCGCCCAGCCCGCCTTTTATTGTCGCGCCGCGAGCGCTGGCTCACTGTCCGTGGCGCTTACGAAATGCGCAAAGGCGCGCGGGTTGACAACCTTCGCGTCTTGCTGATAGATGATGTATTCACAACAGGCGCGACGCTTGATGCCTGTGCCAGAGCTTTGAAGGCTGCCGGAGCGAAGACGGTAACCGGATTGACGGTGGCCAGGGTGGTTTCGAGCGGAAGCGCTTTTTCCGGCAGGGTGGGCCACGAGGTCCCAACCGCAAACGTTCGCCCCGCATCTAATTGATGTGGCCGCGACTCAGTCAATCGCGAATCGGGCGCCTCTCGAAAGACGCAGAATTTCGAGCTGAAAATGGATCATCGGCACAAACCGGCGAACGTCCTTCGGCCTCGGCCGAAGATTTCGATGATCGGCAACCTTTCGGCCGGAAATGCGATTCGGCCCGAGCAGACCGCCCCTCCTCGCCGAGCGTCCTTGATGCAAGCTCCAGTGCTCGTGCTTAACGCAACGTTCGAGCCCATCAACGTAACTGCCGTCCGTCGCGCGCTGGTGCTGATGATCAAGGGCGTTGCTCAGGCGGAAGAAACGCAGGCCGGCGAAGTTCATTCCACGACGCGCGCCGTTCCCGTCCCGTCTGTAATCCGTTTGTTGAGCTATCGGCATATTCCGCAGCAGAGCCGCGCGCTTTCGCGGAAAAACATTCTTTTGCGGGATCGAAATACGTGCCAGTTCTGCGGCCAGGCTTTTTCTGCCTCCGAGCTGACTTTAGACCACGTCCTGCCCCGCTCGCGCGGCGGCCGCTCTTCCTGGGAGAATCTGGTCGCCTGCTGCTACCAGTGCAATAACCGCAAGGGCGATCGTACTCCGGAAGAAGCCGGATTAAAGCTGGCTCGCCGGCCCCGACCCTTTACGCTGCACACTTCGCGCCAGCTTATGCGTTTGATCGGACATAAGGACGAGAAGTGGCGGAAGTACTTATTTTATTGAGATCTGCCACAGCTCACCGCAAGTAAAAATCCTTTGAATCACTGCGTTTTTCCGTCGTGCATCCGTCTTGGCAACCTATGGTGATTTTACGCATCTATGTATGTAAATCACTTCTAGGACACACCCCGGGAAGCAAGCGCAGGGGAACCTGAGGCTACTTCCCTTCTTCTCTTCTGGCCGTTATGTTTTGCGTTTGGGGATAGCGCTTTACTGCCGAAAGACGACTCTCACTCCTCGTCGCCAATTTTCGTTCAATCCGATGCGGGAGATCTGCATTTCCGGCGTGAGATATCGCACGATGACTTCGTTCGCAGGATGAAACCGCAGGCTCGGCGCTACCAACCAGACCAACGGCGCTTCGTTCCTGAATTCGATTCCCGGGAAATAACCAAAGCGCTGAAAATTGCCTTCGACCAGATGCCGCCGTACTCGCAGCCAGTAATCCACGGCTTGGAGCGGAAGCTGCAAATCCTCCGACGCCTTCAACTCAATCACCACGAGCCGTCCCTGCCTCGTAACGCCGAGCAAGTCAATTACGCCTCGGTCGCCTGCGGCAAGCGCCGGTACTTGAGAATAGAAATATTTTGGGTCGAGCTGCGCATCCAGCCGTGTTGGATCAGCGCGCACCACAGATTCGAGCCAGCGCTCCGGCGCGGCGCGGTAAAGCGGCTCATGCGTATTCGTCGTCAGCGGGCTACGCTTCAATGCAAGCTCCCGGAGCAGAACCTTCAATTTCCCTGAATTCGCATTGCCCAATGACTCTCTCTTGTCGCCAATTCCAAAGAGCACTTCCCCTTGATCCCATCGCGCGAATTCCAAACCCCGAAAGCGGAAAGAAACCTCTCGCGTCGCAAGCGGCACGGAAACTTCGATCGAATCCGGCTCTTCCGGCAGGAAGCCGCGCACTCGGTCAATCGCACCCTGGGCCGCACCAAGCGTCATTTCAACTTCTCGCCGCGGCGTGAGCCAACTTTCCACGTTCCCGTGGCTCGAAGATTCCATCTTGCGAACGCACCTGTCGCGTTCGCTGTATTCGTATACTTCGAGGCCCACTGCTGCGCGCAACGCATGCGACCGTTCCAGCGTGATGCGGCTGTGCGCCTCCGGGAGAAACAGTCGCAAACCTTCGAGGGTGCGCCGCTCCGCGTGACTGCGCGTCCAATCAAGCCAGAGCAGGCCAAAGGCGAGCATGTCTTCGAATGCAGCCGCGCCTTCCGAAGGCGCGACGCCCATGACGCCCCACGCCGTTCGTCCTTGCGAAATCACGCCGCGCGCGTAGAGCGGCGAAAATGATCGTTTCAGATCCGCTGCGGTGGTCAGAGATTCGACGCGCGCATCCGGAAATTGCTCTGCCAGCATCTTGCCAAACCGCGCGCGAAATTGTTCGCGCGTAATGCGCGCCGCTGGTCGTTTGTTTTCCGAGCCGAGGAACTCCAACCGCGCAGGTTTTGCGCGGCCAAAACGCTGCACTTCCAGTTGAATGTGGGCTGGCTTGCAGGCGGCGACTCGCACGATTCGCCGCACGAGATTGCCTTCGGAAGACCACAGGTGAATCAACGCCTGTTTTCCCTGCCGGCGAACTTCACTTCGGAAACCATCGAGCGCCGCGAGCCATTCACCGTCTTCGTGCACTTCCACAGGGCCCGAAGCAGTGAGCTGCTCAAGCGCTTGCTCGAGATGGCTCCAATCATCCATGGAGGGGTTGCGTATTCAGCTTCCCTGGTCTTGCACTGAAACTCTATTCGAGATCGAGTCCCGTGATGTGGATCGCCGGGAACACGTGGTTCCAGGAATCCGGAATCGTCTCAAAGCCAATCTGGAAATCCCGGCTCTCGCCGCTCGCGAGGGGCGTTGTTCCGTCGCCCACGATACGATGCTTCTCGCTCAACACGAGCTTGTGACTCGCGTCGTAAAACTCCACCGTGACCTCAGCCGCCATCACCGTGCGCGCGCCTTTGTTCGAAATATCCCCATTCAGATAGATCACTTTCTGGTGGAACATGTTCTCAAACGCTGACATATTCAAATTGTCGAAGATAAGGCTGCCCGCATAAGCCTGCTCCGTAGCCCCAAAAGCCAGCGGCAATTGCTTTTCCACCGGCACGCCATTCGGCGAAGATCGCATGGCCAGATAAAAGCCGCCAAAAATCAGAAGCATAATCACAATGCCTATGAGAAACGCGGCGCCGAACCTGCCCCTCTCTTGATTTTCCTCTGAGATCATCTTCCCGGCCCCACTCTATTCTTAATCCTTGCGACACCGTATTGCTTAACACTCACCGTCCAAAGGACAGCCGCAAAATCAAAGGCTCCGGCAGTCCTGCCTTTTCCATGCGCTCTTGCACCGATTCCACTTCGTAGGACACGCGCCAGAATTCCACTTCGCCGCGATCTGCGTCCGCAATCGCAAACGCGGCGCGCGGGTCTCCATCGCGCGGCTGCCCGATGGAGCCGGGATTCAACAGGTAGCTCGTTCCCTTCTCCAGTCCGAGCGTCATGAATTTCTCGCCATCCGGAGGCCGAAAACGCAGCATCTGCACCTTATTGTCCGCGCCCAGCGAAAATCCTCCCTGCAAATGCGTGTGTCCGAAAAATGTCAGCGGCGAAGGCGCTTCGAGTAGCGAATCGAGCGCTTGCGCCGGCGCGACCACATATTCATCCTCGTCAGGTATCGCTCCGTGAACCATCGAAAAACCATCCACCGAAACCGGGCCTGTCGGCAGCTTTTCCAAATATTCGCGGTTCTCCGGGCGAAGCTGCTCCCGCGTCCACATCACAGCCGCGCGCGCCACGGGATTGAAATCATCGGCGCTCGTCAGCCCGCAACCCACTTTGTCGTGATTGCCGCGAATCGTCACCGCATCCAATTCGCGGATTCGGTCGATCACTTCATTGGGGTCTGGCCCATACCCGACAACATCGCCGAGGCAAACCGCCTTGTCCCACTTGCCCTTCGCTTCCGCGAGCGATGCGTCCAGCGCCGTCAGATTGGCGTGAATGTCGCTTAAGATAAGAAACCTCATCGGCGCACGTCTTCTTTCATACGAACTGGATTATAGACGATGCCACGCCGGCTTGCACAAGAGCAACCACTCCCGCACTGGATATCTTCCGGCCGCGTCAGCGAATCCACATGCAGTCTCCATAGCTGTAAAACCGATACTGCGACTCGACCGCGTGTTCATAGGCGTGCAAAATGTGCTCCCGGCCCGCAAACGCGGCCACCAGCGCCAGCAAGCTCGATTTTGGCAGATGAAAATTCGTCAGCATTTGATTGACGACGCGAAACGATTTGCCAGGAAACAGAAAAATATTCGCTTCGGCGCGCCCGGCCCGAATCACTTGATTGTCGTTTGCCGGCGCGCGAGCCGCCTGTTTCTCCGCGGCGTCTTCCAGGCAGCGAACCACAGTTGTGCCAATCGCCACGACTGGCCGGCGCTCTGCATGCGCTCGTTCCACTGCGGCTGCCGTGGCCTCGGAAATCTCATAAGACTCCGTGTGAATCCGATGATCCTCCAGCCGTTCCGTGCGAATTGGCTCAAAAGTTCCCAGGCCCACATCCAGCGTAATCTCCGCGATTTCGATCCCCCGCTCGCGGATTCGCGAGAGAATCGCCGGTGTGAAGTGCAGTCCCGCCGTGGGCGCCGCGACCGCGGTGCCCTGCCGTGCGAACACCGTTTGATAACGTTCGCGGTCCGTCGGAGCGTCTTCGCGCTTGATGTAGGGCGGCAATGGAATGTGTCCTAGCCTTTCGATCGCCGCCGTTAGATTCCCCTCGCCGCTGAACGTCAGCCTGCGCACACCGAAATCTCCGCGTCCGACCACTTCCGCTTGCAATTCGCCGTCGCCGAAATAAATCACTTCGCCAACGGGAATCTTTCGCCCCGGCCGCACCAATGCCTCCCATTCCTTCGGCCCACATGCGCGCAACAACAGAATCTCTATCTTCGAACTCAAGTTCTCTCTGCGAATCGAACTGTTTTTCCCCACTGGCTGCGCGTGAATTCCTTTTCGATATCCCCAAAGTCGCGCGGGAAGCACGCGAGCATTGTTGACGATAATCAATTCGTCTCCGCGCAGCAGATCTGGAAATTCTCGAAATTGACAGTCCCTCCAGGTCTGCGCCTGCCGGTCAAGAACGAGCATGCGCGATGCATCCCGCTCTTCGAGCGGCCACTGCGCAATTCGCTCCTCTGGTAAGTTGTAGTCGAAATCGCTGAGGTTCATTTCATGCCCGCTGGTCTCACATGGTTTCGCTTAGCATTGGCGCACGCGCGCGAAGTATGCTATGACTTGGCTTAAAGAAACCCGGTCGCACTCGAAATCGTCTCTTTTCGGGTGCTATCGTGCGCGGCCCGCGGACCACTATTGTAGCGAAGCTCCCAACTGAACGCTTGACCGAGGCATCATGGCCAAGGCCCAAGTAACGATCAGCCAGCGTGGCGCAGACCGCATCCGCACTGGTCATCTCTGGGTCTATCGCAGCGACGTCCGTGCCGCCGATGCCGAGAGCGGCGACGTCGTTCACGTCAAGGACGAACGCGGCAATTTCATTGGCCATGCTTTTTATAGCACGCGCTCGCAGATCGCTGTACGCTTGCTCACTCGCGATGATGTTCCTGTCGATCGCGCATTTTTCGTCGCCCGCATCCGCGCTGCAGCCGAGTTTCGCAAGCTCGCCGTCCAGAACACCGAAGCCTATCGTCTCATCTACAGCGAAGCGGATTTGCTCCCGTCTCTGATCGTCGACCGTTACGGCGATTTCCTCGTTATCCAGACGTTGAGCCAAGGCACGGAGCGCCGCAAGGAGGAGTTTGTCTCGATTCTCACCGAACTCTTCTCCCCGCGCGGCATCCTCGAACGCAATGATCCGCGTGTGCGCGAACTCGAAGGTCTTGACCGCCGCGTTTCGCTTCTCTCCGGGCAGGTCCCGGAGGAAGTGGTTGCCTCGCGCAACGGCATTCGCTTTGTCCATGATTTGTACAAAGGCCAGAAGACCGGCGCCTTTCTCGACCAGCGCGAAAATCACGCCGCCGCGGTCGCCTATACATCTGGCGAGGTCCTTGATTGTTTCACCTATCATGGCGGCTTCGCCTTGAGCACAGCTTCCCGTGCCGCCCATGTCGAAGGCGTCGACCTTTCCAATGCGGCCATCGCCATTGCTCGCCGCAATCAGGAGCTGAATCAGATCACCAACGTCACCTTTCGCGAGGCCAATTCTTTTGACGTACTCAAGGCCTATGATGAAGCCGGCCGGAAATTCGACGTCGTCATCCTCGATCCCCCCGCCTTCGCCAAGAATCGCGACAGCGTGCCCTCCGCTATGCGCGGCTACAAGGAAATCAACCTCCGCGCCATTAAGATCCTCAAGCCCGGTGGAATTCTCATCACGTGCTCCTGCTCCTACCACATCCAGGAATCGCTCTTTCTCCAGATCGTCGCCGAAGCCGCTACCGACGCCCGAAAACCGCTGCAAATTGTTGAGCGCCGCACCCAGGCCCGCGACCACGCGATTCTCCTGACAATGCCCGAAACACACTACCTCAAGTGTCTGATATTAAGAGTCTTATAGAACAATTGATCCGATGTAAGATATAGTCGTTAAAGGAATAAGAAAATAGTTGACAGTAATACACTAATATTATATAAATGCAGTGAAGTTAGATATCAATCTGGAGGCTTGAGAATGAATACTCTGGTTCGCTGGGAGCCCTTTCGCGGGATCCCCTCCCTTCAAGAGCAGTTCAATCGGTTCTTTGAGAATCGCTTTTCCACCAGTACGGAAGAGCAAACCCTGACGGCTTGGGCGTCGGCAGTCGACGTCTATGAGACAGAAAATGAGCTCGTGATCAAGGCTGACCTGCCACAAGTATCCGAGAAGGAGCTGGATGTCCGGGTTGAGAACAACATGCTGACCATCCGCGGTGAGCGCAAGTTCGAGCAGAAAGTGAAAGAAGAGAACTACCTGCGCATGGAGCGCGCCTATGGCTCCTTCAGCCGCAGTTTCTCGCTGCCGAACACGGTAAACACGGAAGCCGTTCAAGCGGAGTACAAGGAAGGGGTATTGACCGTCACCCTGCCGAAGCGCGCTGAGTCGAAGCCCAAGCAGGTGAAGATCAACGTCACGAATGGGAAGAACTAACCAATCTGGGGTTCCTTCTGTTTCGCGGGGGTCGGAGTCGCTGGATTTCGACCCCCGTCGTGCGTTGTGCCTTCGAATCAGCGTTAGAATTGGTAGCCAGGAGTAACTGACATGCTGCGTTTAGACAAACTGACCGTGAAAGCCCAGGAAGCGCTCCAAGCCGCGCAGGACCTCGCAGCCTCTGCGGGCCAACAGCAAATCGAGCCTATCCACCTGCTGGCCGCCTTGTTGGCACAGGGCGAAGGAGTCGTCGCGCCTTTGCTTGCCAAGCTCGGTGCCCAACCCGATGTGCTCAGCGCCGAAGCCCATCGCGAAATCGAACGTTTGCCCAAAGTTTCCGGAGCCGCGCAGCAATACCTCAGTCCGGCATCGAACGACGTCCTGACGCATGCGTTCGACGAAGCTGCAAAATTTAAAGACGAGTACGTTTCGACCGAACACATTCTCCTCGCCATTGCCCAGCTTGACCGCGATCCCGCGGGCCGGTTGCTCGCGCGCAACGGTGCGAGCCACGATGCCATTCTTCAGGCGCTTGTCAGCGTCCGGGGCAGCCATCGCGTTACAAGCCAGAATCCCGAAACGACCTATCGCGCTCTCGAACAATACGCGCGCGACCTCACGGACCTCGCGCGGCGGGGCAAAGTTGATCCCGTCATTGGCCGCGACGAAGAGATTCGCCGCGTCATGCAGATTCTCGCGCGCCGCACGAAAAACAATCCCGTTCTGATCGGCGAGCCCGGCGTTGGCAAGACGGCTGTGGTCGAAGGCCTCGCCCAGCGCATTGTCTCTGGCGATGTCCCCGAAGTCTTGAAACCCAAGCGCATCGTAGCTCTCGATTTGGCCTCTCTTGTAGCTGGCGCGAAATACCGCGGCGAATTCGAGGATCGCTTGAAAGCCGTCCTCAAGGAAGTCACCGAATCCGAAGGCCAGATCATTCTTTTCATCGACGAGCTTCACACTCTTGTCGGCGCTGGCGCTGCGGAAGGCTCGATGGACGCCTCGAATATGCTCAAGCCTGCCCTGGCGCGCGGCGAACTTCGCGCCATCGGCGCCACCACGCTCAACGAATATCGCAAGTACATCGAAAAAGACCCTGCGCTCGAGCGTCGTTTCCAGCCCGTGATGATTCCAGAGCCTTCCGTCGAGGACACCATCGCCATTCTGCGCGGCTTGAAGGAGCGCTACGAAGTCCATCACGGCGTT
>JASHRL010000171.1 GCA_030037355.1 Candidatus Acidiferrales bacterium
TCCATGCTGGAGATGCCGATAGGCTGTGAAGATTGTGCTGGAGCCACACTATCAGTAATGGCTCCGGCTCCTGTTCCCAAGGTGAAGGTGCCCTCGCCCGGCGTAGTGGGTGCAGTGCGCACAAGCAGCCCGCGTGCATCAATCGGATAAGCCACAATCTGCGCCGGGCTCAAAATGCGTGCCATCGCCACGCCCGAAAAGGGAAGGCTTGCTGTAAGCCAGATGAGGTTCTTCCGCCCCGGAATATTGGCGACATGCGCAGTGATTTGTCGCAAGGCGTTCATTGTTTCCATCGCGCGCTCCTCATTCGCGCCGCCCGCTCTGATAGCTGCTGCTTCGTTCTCAAACGCATCAGCCTCTTTCACCGGGGCATGCCTCAGTCCTGGCTCGACGACCCCACGGTTAGTTACCGACGCCGTGTCGTAAGTCTTTAGAACGGCAAGGAGTTGCTCGCGGGTACAGGTAAAGTCACAGAGTACGTGCAGGGAATGACGCAGGCCGTAAATGGCCACGCGATCTTCCGATTGGAGCTGCTTAATGAATTGCACCAGATGATTTTTTGCATTCTGAAGCGCGAGATCCTCCAACCAGTAGGGCGTGTTTTCGTATCCAGTTTCCGGAGTCGAGCCGTAAAGTGTGTTGAGATTATCGAGCAGAACAATCGTGATGCTGCGCGGTGCAGTGGCGCCATATTGCGGCACATCTGAAAAAGTGTTTTGAGGCAGCGGTTGTTGAGGCGGTTGTTGTGCGGCAGCCGCGGCGTCCGCGTAGAAAATGCTGACCTGCTGCGGCTTGCCGCGGTCGAGAACGGTGAAGTCATTTTTCGTGAGGTTTTCGACGGCGCCATTCTTGTCGCGGACGATCACGCCGATTTCAACCAGGCGAGTCGAAACGTGAATTCGCCGCTGCTGGTACAAATCGGCGGAAGATACCGCGGCAGGAACGAGCAGGAGGGCAACCACAACGGAAATGCCAAATCGAGGCATAGGCACCCCCTTACAACATCGGGGCGATTTTACGCCGCTCGGATGCGAATTGACAAGGTTGCAGCACGCCCCTAAAATCGTTGGAACGTTTCGTGCCGAGGTAGCTCACCGGTAGAGCGCGGCCCTGAAAAGGCCGGCGTAGGCAGTTCAACTCTGCCCCTCGGCACCACTTTTATCGCGAGCACCTTACTGGTCTGCGCGAAAAACGCGACTTGGCCGAATCTCAGGACGGTCAGGCAGCACAGGGCGCGGTTCGCAGGCCTATTCAGTCACCACAAGCACTGAACGCCGCAGCAAACCTCTAGTGCGCGATCTGGCGGCCGATTTCCCAATGATGCCCGAAGGGGTCAACGACGCGGCCTACGCGCCAGCCATGTTCTTCGCTGAGAGGATAAACCTGCGACGCACCGGCGGCGAGCGCCCGGTTGAAGACAGCGTCCGGGTCCGCGACGGTCAGTATGATTCGTACGGTGCAGCCCTTCGAGCCTTCCGGGCTGATGTTACCGTGTTCGGGAGATTCATCGCTGAGCCAAAATTGCGCGCCGTCAAGGGACATTCGCGACACGATTTCGCCGTCCGGCGATTCGACGTGGTGAACCTCCACAGCTCCGAATGCAGCCTTATAGAACGCGATGGCGCTCTTGCCACGGCGCACCTCAAGCCAGGGAGTAATTCCTGTCGTAGTGTTTCGCATCCCGAATCGCTCCTTCGAGGCGCCGAGCTTCCTTCGTGTAGGTCTGGATCAGACTTCCTTGAGGGCCCGGATCATCTAGGCGCTCACACCTTAAGCGTCGCCGAAGGCCATGTGCGTGTTTGCGCGCACCTCGTAGTGCATTGCAACGGTCTCGATTCTGGAGAGCAGCGCTTTTGCTTCAGGTTCGAAAACCGGAACCGAATAATCCGGGCCTGCAAATCGTTTCACCGCATCCAAAGAGTCGAAGAGGTTCACCACCACGAATTCCGCCTCGCTGGGCCCGTCGCAGCGAAACACGTATCCGCCTCGATAGCCTTCGATGGCTCGCATGCCGGGAAGCATTTTGTTCTTCAGAAGAGCCTCATAGGCGTCCGCGTTGGGGATTTCCGTCCAGCCTCGCCAGTGGCGTGCAATCATGTTCGTTCTCCTTGCTCTCTGCCGTTGGAAGTCTGCGCGAGTTTCAGACTTCCTTGAGGGCTTGAATCATCTGCGTGATGACGCCCTGCGCATCGCCGAAGACCATGTGCGTGTTCGGGCCGAAAAATAACTCGTTCTCGATTCCCGAAAATCCAGCGCCCTTGCCGCGCTTGATGACCAGCACTTGCTTGGCCTGGTCTGCATTCAGAATCGGCATGCCGTAAATCGGGCTGCTCTTGTCGTTGCGCGCCGCCGGGTTCACGACGTCATTCGCGCCGATCACCAGCGCCACGTCCGCGTTCGCAAAATCGCTGTTGATCTCTTCGAGATCATAAATCAGATCGTAGGGCACTCCAGCTTCAGCGAGCAGGACGCTCATGTGCCCAGGCATGCGTCCGGCGACGGGATGGACGGCAAATTTCACTTTGACGCCCTTGGCCTGCAGCATCTGCACGAGTTCCCACAATTTGTGCTGCGCCTGCGCCACGGCAAGCCCGTATCCCGGTACGATGATGACATTTTCCGAATACGCCATGGTTGCCGCAGCGTCGCGCACTTCCATCGCATTCATCGTGCGCGTCTCGCCGCCCGCAGCCGCGGCCGCTGCCACGTCGCCAAATCCGCTGAACCATACGTTCAGGAACGAGCGATTCATCGCGCGGGCCATCAGCACGGTCAGCAAACTTCCCGCTGCGCCGACAATCGTGCCGGCGATAATCATGGCGGGATTCTGCACTACGAAACCTTCGAAGCCGACGGCGAGGCCAATGCACGCGTTGTACGTCGAAATCACCACCGGCATATCCGCGCCGCCGATGGGTAGCGTGACGAAGAATCCGAGAATCAGCGAAACGCCAAGAAAAATGCTGACGAGCGCGTCGACAGAGAGATTCAGGCCCGAGACCCAATCCGGATGAATGCTCGCCAGCGTCAGCGCCAATGCCGCGAGCGAAAGAATTCCATTGATGAAATGCCGTCCCGGGATTCGCGGACTTCCCATCCAGCTTTGCAGCTTCAGGAAGGCCACCACGCTGCCGCCAAAAGCCGTCGCGCCGAAAAGCGCTCCGATGACGGCGATAATCGGGAAAGCGAGCGAGCCGTTATACGCGCGGCCGCTATACATCTCCACCGCAGCGATGGCCCCCGCCGCGCCGCCGCCGAGGCCGTTGTAAATGGCGACCATTTGCGGCATTTCCGTCAGCGGAACCCGCCGGCCGGTCCACCACGCAGGAACAGCTCCGACGACGACCGCAAACAAAATCAGCAGGAGGCGCTGCGCGGAACCATCCGGCACGACCAGATTCGAAATTCCGGGAAGGTAAACCAACGTCACAGCCACGGCGATCAGCATGCCGACGCCGGCCCAGACGATGCCGTTGCGCGCTGTGCGCGGCGAGCTCATGCGCTTGAGGCCCAGAATCAGCAGCAGCGTGGCGATGAAATAACTCGCCTGCAGGGGAAAAGCCGTGAGGATGTGGCTCACTATGCTTTCTCCTTCTTGCTGTGGAACATTTCGAGCATGCGTTCCGTCGAAACGTAGCCGCCGACGGCATTGCCCGTGGCCATCACCACGCCCGCGAAGCCCACGGAGACTTCCAGCGGCCCGCGCGCTTCCGCCAGCGCTAGCATTGCGCCGACCAGGACGATTCCGTGGACGAAATTCGAGCCCGACATCAACGGCGTATGCAAAATCACCGGCACGCGGGCGACGATTTCGTATCCCGCGATGGCCGCGATCAAAAAAATGTATAGCGCTGCGAATCCGGTCATGATTTCACTGCTCCTTGAAGAAGTTCGCGCGTGGCTTCGTGCTTGATCTCACCCGCGAACGTAAGAACCGTCTTGGCGATCACTTCGTCATTCCAGTCGAACGAAATATTTCCGTTTTTCAGGAAGAGGCTGAGGAGGTTATAGAGATTTGTCGCGTACATCTGGCTGGCGTCTTCGGCGAGCATGCTGGCCACCTGCAGGACGCCGAGGATGGTCACGTTGCCATGGTGAATTTCCTGCCCGGGCTGCGTGAGTTCGCAGTTCCCTCCCGTGTCCGCGGCCAGATCTACAACTAGTGAGCCTGATTTCATCGCGTCAACCATCGGCGCGAGCAAGATTTTCGGCGCGGGGCGTCCGGGAACGTTCGCCGCGCAGATCACCACATCCGCTTGCCGCACATGCTGCGCCAAAACTTCTTGCTGCGCCTTGCGCTCTTCGGCGGTCAGCTCGCGCGCGTAGCCGCCTTCGCCTTCCGCGCGAATATTCGCAGAGACGAATTTCGCGCCGAGCGATTCCACTTCTTGTTTGCTCGATGTGCGAACGTCATAGCCTTCCACTTGCGCTCCGAGCCGCCGCGCCGTGGCCATGGCCTGCAGCCCCGCGACGCCAGCGCCAATCACCAGCACTTTTGCTGGCCGGATTGTGCCTGCTGCGGTCGTCAGCATGGGAAAGAAACGCGCCAGATGGTTCGCGGCAATCAGCGCGGCTTTATATCCAGCAACCATCGCCTGCGAGGAAAGTGCGTCGAGGCTCTGTGCGCGCGAAATTCTCGGCACGAGTTCCATCGCAAACGCCGTGATCTTCCGATCGCACAGCAGCTTCACTTCTTCGGTGTGCTGCTGCGCATAAATGAAGCTCGCAAGGACGGAATTTTCGCGCATCATGCGGATCTGCGAAACATCCGGCGCCTGCACGCGCAGCGTAATGTCGGCCTGCCCGTAAAGCTGCGCAGCATCCTGCACCACGGTCACGATGCGCGCGTAATCGGAATCGGGGATGCCGCTCGCCGCACCGGCCCCGGCTTCGACCAGGATTGTCGCCCCCAGTTTTGTCAGGCGTTCAGCGACCTTCGGCGTCATGGCGACGCGCTTTTCGCCCGCGCGCGTTTCCCGGGGAACTGCAATTTGAATGGCCATCAAAAACACTCCTCTGAAACGCGGCCATCGCAGCAGGCCGGTTCAGCTATGATTTCGTTGAATTTCCAGAAATCTCCATCCGCCGCGATTCGGCAAATAGGAGAAGAATTCGAGGGGAAAATATCGAGTGTCGCCCCGCCGCTACGACTGGATTTGGTGCGGAAACGCCTTATTTGGCGGATATTCAACAGGGTCACGGGATTTCGGCGATCCGGATCATTCGCTCAATTCGGCCTTGCCTGCAGCCTTCTTCCTGCAACACTCAAACGCGCTAGCATATCAGATGAGACCGTATCTTGCCTCCCGGTGTTTCACATTTTTTGATGCCGGTTAACCTAATCGCGCACACGGACGCCCGGCGAAGCTCCCCGTTCCTTTGCGCCTTTTGGATGGCCCAATGCCCCTCCCTGGCGTAAAATCCACGCGGAGGCATCCGCATGAGCGAGACCTGCGCGCACGTCAGCGAAATTCGAAAAGTCACGCCGAGCGGCAAAGGCTGCAAGGAGTGCCTCGCCATGGGCGATTCGTGGGTCCATCTGCGGCTTTGCCTGACCTGCGGCCACGTTGGCTGCTGCGACTCGTCGAAGAACAAGCACGCGACAAAGCATTTTCATTCGACGAAGCATCCGATCGTCCAGTCGTTCGAGCCCGGCGAGGACTGGCGCTGGTGCTATATCGACGAGTTGTTCATGGAGTGACGCGCGGCCAGCCGCCGATTGCAGACGAAGATTTGAGAATGCTCAGAGCCTGAGAGTTCATCCGAATGACGCCCGAAGTGGAATCAGCCGCCGAAAATGCTTGGCCCGCTCTGCCGTTAAAAGAGTGGGAGCCCACGCGCGCCACGCTGCACATGTGGGTGCAGATGGTTGGCAAAGTCCGCATCGGTCTTTCGCCGCTCATCAATCATTGGTGGGACGCGACGCTTTATGTCAATAACAGCGGCCTGACGACTTCGCTGATCCCCTACGGCCAGCGCGCCTTCGAGATTCAATTCGACTTCCTGCGCCACATCTTGGAAATCCGCACGTGCGATGGTGACTTGCGCACGATTGCGCTCGCGCCGAAATCCGTCGCGCAGTTCTATCAGGAATTCATGGGCGCGCTCGCCTCGCTCGGCTTTCCGGTGAAAATCTGGCCCATGCCCGTGGAAATTCCCAATCCGATTCGGTTCGATCAGGATCGCCTGCACGCCTCCTACGATCCCGAATATGCAAATCGCTTCTGGCGCGCGCTCGTCGTCGTCGATTCCGCGTTCAAGGAGTTTCGCGCGCGTTTCATCGGCAAATCGAGCCCCGTGCATCTCTTTTTCGGCAGCTTCGACCTAGCTGTGACGCGTTTTTCCGGCCGCCGCGCTCCAGAACGCCCCGGCGCCGATGCCGTGACGCGCGAAGCCTACTCGCACGAAGTAATCAGCGCAGGGTTTTGGCCGGGAAATGAAGGCGTGATCGATGCTGCGTTTTACGCTTATGCCGCCCCCGAGCCACCGGGCTTCGCCGAAGCGAAACTTCGCCCTGCGGCGGCTTTCTACAACAAGCAGATGTCAGAGTTTTTCTTGCCCTACGAAGACGTTCGCAGCAGCGCCGACCCTCGCGCTGCTCTGCTCGATTTCCTCCAGACTTCTTACGAAGCAGGCGCAACTCGCGCCGGATGGGACCGCACCTCCCTCGAACGCCAGACGTAGCTACTCCGATCTATCGTCCGCAAGCAATTATCGACGCCGCCTCTCGAAGAATACGAACTGCGGGGGGCCTTAATTTGGCTTTTGAAGGGATAAGCCGAACAAGTACGCGGTTTGATCTTCTGTCACGGCGAAAAATTTCGTCCCATGATCCAAGAATTGATAGAAAGCGAGCGGCATCTTGAAAGTCAAATCCTCTTGCTTCGTCAAGGTCGCCAGGTCATAGATTTCCAACGTATCCGGGACGCTTTCGACGGCTATCATTTGCGTGGGGCCTGAGACCGCAGGCCAAGTGCCGAATAACCTCCCGTCTAGCTTCCCATCCAGCGAATACACAAGAACGCGGTTTTCAGTGTCCGTGACGGCGACCCATTTCCCTGCCGGGATGGCGCGGCTAATTCTGAAAGACCCCTTACCCGTATCTACGGCAAATTCCCCCTGAAGCGCGCCGCTCTGCGGATCAATCACTTGAATCAGATGCGCGGTCTCTTTCGAAGAAATTCCCTTTGCCTGTGAATTGAGTTGGGCGTTGCGCTTCATCTCTTCCTTTGCTTCGTTGCTCGCCAAAGCAGAAATTATCGTCATCTGATCACCGGAAGGCGAAAGAGAAACAGCTCGAATCCCGTCGGAGAAATGCTTCGTCCAAAGCGTCACGCCAGTCGTTACGCTGTGGACTTCCAAATCGATCGCCCCGAAGTAAACGCCCTTAGCTCGCCGCGTATACAAGAGGTAGTTTCCGATTTGCGCCACTTGCGCATCGCCTAACGCCGTTCCATCGCCGGCTCGCTTATCCGCGGGATCCAATACGCCGATCTCATGTTTCAACTTCAGATACGCAGGAAAATCGGCGTACAAATCATCGACCGATGAGAAAGTGCAGCCGCTGAATCCACGTACATGGAAAACTCGCTCGCCGGTCTCCAGATTCCACACCGCGCCGCGTGTCCTGCCCGATGCAGCAAACCACTTCAAGTCTGGCGAAACCTCGGCAGCCTCAAGCCCACCGATGAAATGAGACGGCAGGTCCACTTTCTCTAGCAGTTGTCGCGTCTTCAGATCATGAATTCCTATGCTGCCATCCTGCTCCGGACGGCTGAACACGTTGTCGTAAACATCCAGAGCGGACATCTGGCTTCCGAGAGCCCCTTTCCCTGTCTTTAGATCGACGACGCCAGCGGCAAAATCACCTGCGGGCCGCACGATTACAACATCGCCGTGACCGGGTGCATATAACTGCAAATCGCCTAACGGCACCTTTGCTTCAACGGGGCCTGAAGGAAATCCAGCCACACCCGATGCCTTTACGTTATGTCTGTTGATTCCGACGATGCGGTCAGACCCGAGAAAAACGAAGCCGCCGCTCATTAACTCCTTCACGTCGCCATGTATCTTCAGCGGCTGACGGGACTTTAAGTCCCAAGCCAGAGCCGCAGTGCCGCGCGAAATAGCGAAATAACGGCCGTCCGGGGAAAACTCCATATGGAAAAATTCACGGCTTTGCTGCTGCAGAATAAACAAAACGAGTTCATAAAGATCAGAGTATGACGCAGCGTAAAAATTGGCTTTGTCCAAGACCTGCGTGGCGCTCGCCGATTCGAGCAATGACAGATCAAAAGAAAGCTGACCATCGAACTTGGGCCTTATGCAAGCGACCAGGCTGCCGTCGGGTGACACTTTCGTTTGGAAACATGGATTCGGAGTCACAACTTCATAGACTCCCGTGCGTTTCTCTGAAGCGATATCCCACTTCTCAATGTGCAGCGCTGGCGTTGAGATTAAAATCGACTGCGAATCTGGAGTGAAATCCGCTGGTCCCGCGTCGTTCGTTGGAATCCGGAAGACTGGCTTGAGTGGAATGTGCGTCAATACATAGACATTGAAATCGTCTTGCGCCAAGAGGTACTTCCCGTCGGGGCTAAACTTCATATTGCTGATTTCACTTTCGAGTGGAGGTGATAACTGCCGCTTCCAGATCAGCCCGTGCAAAGATTCCATTCCGCTGGCAATCGCGGGCGCGGACGTATAAGCAATTACAGCTTGCTGCCAGTGCTGGAATGCAGCAGCATCCTGAGGGTGAGGTGCGATGCAAGCAGATGGCATCGCCGGATCATATTGGCGCATTTGGCGCAAGCGTTGCTCGTTCGGCGTGGTCGCGCCAAATAGGTCGGTAAGCCAGTTCCCTGTCTTGCCCTGAGTTTGCGCACGACGATCCCAGAAGTCGGCCATAGCTTTTGGTGAATAGCCCGCACGCGTCATTGCGTAGAGGGCATAACTGTCCGCAACGAGATCATCTTGCTGGATTTCCCGAGCGTCGAAATGCAACTGCTTGCGCGCGGCATTGTCAATCAACTGATTGTATTTCGAGAAAACATCGGCGCGATCGCCAACTTGTGTGACACCGAGGCCTTCGCGAAATAGATGGCTCCAGCCCGCGGCAGGCTGGTGGGTGAGCGCGTGGCCAAGTTCATGGCCAAGGACGCTGGCGAGCTCATCCTCACTATGAACAAATGCCACCAGCTTGCGCGTCACGTAAATGTGCCCGCCGGGTGCGGTGAATGCATTCACCACGGGTATGTCCACGAGAACAAGGTGCACCTTCAAATTCGTCGGCGGCATTTGTGCCAGTAGACGTTGCGCGATTTGATTCAGATAGGCATTCAGCTGATCATCTTGGACGATGTGATAGTTCTGCGCAAATTGCTGCGCGATGGCATCCCCAAGATCCATCTCCTGCTGATCGTTGAAAATATTGCCGCTTGCAGTCTTTCCAATCGGAGGCGGGCCGGGGCATGGAGCTTGCGCTTTCACCGTAGATGCGTAAACACACAACAGTAGTAGAATCCAGCTCGCGCCGAGACCAGATCGCAAATGTTTCATCTTGAGAGGAGCTCCAGAACTGGGCTGATGTTAGCCACAGGTAGCGCGGATGTCTAGTATTTTAGACGGTAACGCCACAAAGAAGCCCCATTCGGCGCAACGAACGCAGTCCGCCAGCAATCCGTTCTCGCTCTCTCCAAGTGGGTGGTTCGTGTCCTCCGCTAAGGCCGCCATGCCTTGCGCATTGCCTGCCTGGACAGTCCGGTGTATCTTGCCGCAGTCATCAAAATGAAGCCCGCTAGTCAAGATTGTACATACGTCGTTCACTTTTCCGGGGCGGGCGGTATTCACGTCGATGCGTGAATCCGCAAGTGCAGTGATATACGACGCACTAATCATGGGCGGCGGGGCGACGGGGCAGCTCGCCGCGGCCTACCTGCGGATGCGATTTCCGCAGATCCGCATCGGCGTCATCGAAGGGCCGCACAAAAACCGTCCGATCGTCGGCGAATCTTTCGTCGAAATCACGATCGATTTTCTTCTCGAACTCGGCCTCGGCTCCTATCTCATCGAAAATCATTTCCCGAAATACGGTCTCACTTACTATTACAAGCCGGATATCGACAATCCCGCCGACCGCACCTACGTCGTCGACGAGACGCCCACCGTCCCTCCGCTGCTCTCGTTCCAAATTAACCGCTTTACGTTCGACCGCCATGTCCGCGAGCGCAATCTGAAGACGCGCGTCGAACTGCTCGATGCGACCGTGACGGCCGTGAGTCTCGGCCGCGACGGCGAATTGCACACGCTCACCGTGCGCGATTCTGCGCAGCAAGAAAGAACACTTCAGGCGCGCTGGCTTATCGACGCCACGGGCCGCAATCGCCTGCTGCAAAAATCATTGGGACTTCAGCAAAAAGTCGAGGAACAGAAAGATGTTTTCTGGTTCCGGCTGAAGAATTTCAACCCCGAAATCCTCGCGCGGATTCGCGCGGTGAAAAAAGAAAACCGCGCCTTCGTCCCTTATTTCGCGACGCATCACTTTTTCGGCAAAGGAAATTGGATCTGGTTAATTCCCATGCGTTCGCCCGACGGCGAGCCGTTCATCAGCATCGGCATAACGTATCGCAAGGACATTTACCCGCACGGTCAGATTCACACCATGGAACGCTTTCTCGAATCCGTAGGGCGCGAGCACGAAATGATCGTCGAGCTCGTGCGCAGCGGCACGGTCGCCGACACAAATGTCTATAGCTCTTACATGTGGGAGTGCGCGCAGCGCTATTCGCCGGATCGCTGGTACATCATCGGCGACGCGGGCGACACGGTCGACCCGCTCTATAGCGTCGGCATGGCGTTGTCGTCGGTGCAAATCCGCCAGATCGCCGCGATGATTCAGCGCGAAATGGACGGCCACGACACGCACGAATTTACGATGGACCTCGACACCGCGATCATCGCGCTGCAACGCAGCCTGACGCGCGATACCACCCGTTTATACGAGGCCATGGGCGACGCGTATCAGTGTCATCTGCGCGTGCATTTGATCGTGACGAAGCTCTTTCATCTCGGCCTGCCGCTGCTGATGAACGATTATCTCTGGGACCCGCTCGGCGCCAAGCTCATCAACCGTTTCGCGCCGCTCGAAAAACTGGAAGCCGAATCGCGGATGTTCCACGCACTCATCCGCGAAGTCGCCGCGAAGCCAAAGAACCGCGCCATTGGAAATTTCATCAAAGTGCAGTCGAGCGACTCGATGAATTATAAATTTTACGAATATCACCGCGAGCAGGATATTCCCGCGTCGCTATCCAACATGCTTTTCGGTCTGGCGGCGCTGCGCCTCGATCTCCTCGCCAAGCTCGGCTGGCGCGGATTTCTGCGCTTCGATCAGCATCGCGCGCTCTTGAAGGATATCTTCCGCGGCGCGCTTCTCGTTCCCTTCCACGGAACGAAATTGCGCAAAAGCAACCTCGTCCGCAGAATGTTTCCAATTCATGAGGGAATGCCTGAAGGCACGGCAAAGATGCATGCGAACTCCCAGGCGGAGATGGATCCCGCCGCCCCGTTGGCGATGGATCGGGCGATGGAGCAGAAGCCAGCCGACTGAGATCTCTTCGCGCTATCTAGCTCACTGCTGAAGCGGCGCCCATTCGAACGGAAAAAGCTTTCCGGCTGCGACAGGATCGAGCTTGCCGCCCGCAAGCTGCACAGCTTGGGCCAAAACAGGATCGCGCCCAGCGGCAAGGTCTGCACCCGTTGGCACGATTGGCACGTCGGGAGTGACGCCAACTTTTTCCAGGCTCTTTCCATCAGGCATAATAAGGTCTTCGGTTGTGACCTGCACGCCGTAGTACGTCACCACTGCAAAACCTGTACGAAGCGGAAACACACGAGCCTGCATGACTGCGCCTTCAGTCAAATCTCCGATCACTGTTCCGCGATGATTGAGCTGAATCGTCCGCGCAAAAATCTCGGAAGCCGAAGCAGAGCCGCTGTCGACTAGGACAAATAGTTTGCCTTTGAACTCGCGGTCGTGCGGTTTGACAAGAACGGGGTCCTGATGTTTGCGCCCAACGGGCGTGGCCATCTTTAACTCGTGATCGAAGAAAAAGCCGGTCAAGTAGGTGACTGCATCCTCCAATCCGCCCGGGTTTTCGCGAAGATCGATGATCAGCGCGGCCTCTTTGTCCGCCTTCCCGACGATGCGATCCATTTCACCGCGGCTGAGGTCAAAGGCTGGAATCTTCCAGACAAGTGCGTTTCCGACTTCGGCTGTTCGATCTCGAGAGAGCCGACTCGAAGTCTCGAAATTGAGAACGAGTTGGTCGCTCGTGATACGTCCAGAAGGAAGAAGCTTCGTGAGCACTTGTTCCGTGCGCGTGGCGCCGTCGGGATTTCTCAACTCAAGATTCAGTTCCTTTTGCGGTGAGAGCGCATACAGATAGTATTCAAGGTCGACAAAATCCGTCCTGTTGACACTGTAATTGTTGAGCTTCAGGATCTCGTCGCCGGGATGAATTTTCTTTGCAGCATCGGAACCCGGCCGAACCTCCGTGATGAAGCAGCGGTCTCCGATCATTTGCGCGACAAAGCCATAATCGAAGCTGTAGGAGATCAGCGGCGGTATGAAATAAGTGTGCGAGTCGTTGAGAACGGACAGATATCCAGCGATGATATGAAACGCTTCCGGCACGGTACGAACGCTCTTGAGCATGCCATCATATTCCCTGTAGCGAGCGTCCATATCGACCCCATGAAAGGTAGGGTCATAGTAGTTTTTTTCTACCGCGTCGTGGACTCGTTTGAGCATGTCCTCGACAAATGGTGGATATACATGGGGCGTTTCCTTCGTTTTCTGGGCATGCGCGCCTAGCACGCTGATCGCCAGCGACAGGATTGCCACGGCGGAAATATTTCTGATCATACGCATCATGCGTGAACCAGCCTAAACCTCGCTTTGCGAAACAGAATCGAGAAAGAATACGTTTCGCAGAGGGGACCTTCACTCATTTTCAAGAAAAAGGCAAAAAAATAACCCGCTTGCACGCAACAAGCGAGTTTATAGCAAATTATATAACAAATTGGCAAAGAAATGGCAAGCTCTTTCTTTGCATCGCAAAATCGCCCAAGGTAAAAATCCCGAGAAGCTCGATTTCCGCCGAGAATGTGCAAGGCGCGCCGAGCAGCGCCACAAAACATCAGCGCGCCTCAGTTGAGCGGCGATCTAGTAGCGATTCGTCGCCGGCATCGACTCGCCCTTGACGATCACCGCGCGCACGCGTTCGAGCGCGTGAATGTCGTCGAGCGGATTGCCTTCCGTCGCTACGACGTCGCCTTCTTTCCCGACGGCGATCGTGCCCAGGTCGTCGAAGCCCAGCAAATCCGCCGAGCCTTTCGTCCCAAAATACAGCGCCTGCTTTGCCGTCGCGCCAAAGCGCACTTCGGTCATGATTTCGTCGCGAACCGTTCCCTTCCCCGGTTCGTAAGTTTGGTCCGAGCCCGCCGCGATTTTCAGGCCGGTCGCCAGCGCGATCTTGAAGCCCTGCAATTCGCCCTGCCAGATGAGATTCGCTTTGCGAATCGCGTAATCCGGCATGTGCATCTTCGGCCCGTTCTCGACGATGTTGTTGGCGATATAGAGCGTCGGCGTCAGGTACGTGCCGTGCTGCTTCATATAATTCGCCGCGTCCTGATCCAGCCCCGCGCCGTGTTCGATCGAATCCACCCCTGCATGCAACGCGGCCCAGATCGTCGGAAGATTTTCATCGTGCGCCGCGACTTTCACGTGCGCGTTGTGCGCCTGCTCGACGATGACTTTCAGCTCTTCGGCCGAGACTTGCTCGGCGAGCGGCGAATCGAGCGGTGAAAGCACGCCGCCGGACGCCAGAATCTTGATCAC
>JASHRL010000172.1:0-5000 GCA_030037355.1 Candidatus Acidiferrales bacterium
TGAACGAACAGGCCGAAATCATAGGAAAAGGTCGATGAAGAAGTCTAGGAAAACAATTTTTATCGTGGGTGGTATCGTCTTGCTCGCCGCCATTGTCATAGTGAGCGTTAAGCAGGCCAGCAAGAACACTGTGACCGTGCAGTCAGGCGTGGTCACCAAGCAGGACATCACTTCGCTAGTGACGGCATCGGGCGAAATCCGGCCGCAAAACTACACCAACGTTCTCGGACAGGGCTTCGGCAAGATCACCGATATTGACGTGAATGAGGGTGACGTCGTCAGGAAAGGCGACGTCCTCCTGCGTGTCGAGCGCATTCAGCCCGCCGCGGACGTCAAGGCGCAACAAGCCACCATCGACTCCATGCAGGCCGCCGTGCAATCCGCTCAGGCGGCTGATACTGCCGCACAGGCTGATGTTCAGCAGTCCGAGGCCAATCTCGAAAAAGCTCGCAATGACTGGGAGCGCGGCCAGGGCCTCTACAAGGAAGGCTTGATCGCCAAATCCGACTACGACACGTACAAGTCCGCCTACGGAGCCGCGGCCGCGACTCTGGCCGGAAATCAGGCTCGCGCCAAGCAGGCTCACGATCAGCTCGCCGTCGCGCAATTCAATCAGGCGCAGGCTGCGGCCACCGAAGTTCACCTTCGGGACGTTCTCGACAAGACCACTTACGAGGCCCCGATCAACGGCGTGGTCACGTTCATTCCCGTCAAGGTCGGTGAGAACGTCGTGCCGGGCATTCAAAATGCCGAGGGCAGCTACCTCCTCACCATTTCCGACATGTCCGAAGTCGACGCCGAAGTCATGGTCGACGAAACGGATATTCCCAACGTCAAGGTCGGCCAGGCTGCGGACGTCACCATTGACGCCTATCCGAATCAGATCTTCAAAGGCCACGTCGTCGACGTTGGTGAAGAGGCGATTCTGCGCACTTCCGGTCTGGCGACCACACAGGAAACCTCCGCCAATAGCCAGGAGGCTCGCGATTTCAAGGTCCATGTCCGCCTCGATAGCCCTCCCAAGCTGATTCGTCCGGGCCTTTCGTGCACGGCGAAAATCAAGACCGCTCATCGCACCGATGTGCTCACCATTCCGATTCAGGCTCTGGCCGTGCGTTCGCGTGCCGAGTTGAAGGCCGAAGAGGAACAGCAAAAATCGGGTGGTAGCGTCACTTTGGCGGCTCCGAAGCCTGCGCCCAATCCCGATGGAACCACCGATAACGATGACGTGCAGGGTGTCTTTGTGATTCGCGACAACAAAGCAACTTTTGTTCCCGTGCAAACGGGCATCACCGGCATCACGAACATCGAGGTGACCAGCGGCCTCAAAGCCGGCGACCAGATCGTCACCGGCAGCTACAAAGCGCTGCGTACCCTTCGTTCCGGCGCGACGGTCAAGATTGACAATTCCGTGCCACTCATCACGGATCAATCGAGTTCATAGTATCTTCTGCGTACGCGGAGTTTAGCTGGCGCGAACGCAGCGCGTGGTTCGCCTGAGCGCGAAAATCTCGAGGAGCAACATTCGCATGGCGGTTGAAGAAGCCACAGCTTCGCTGACGTTCCGGCAGGATCTCATCGATACCGGCATCGTCATCTGCACCGAGGAACTGTGGAAGACCTACGTCATGGGCTCCGAGGAAGTCCATGCGCTTCGCGGAGCCAGCCTCCAGATTCACAAAGGCGAATATGCCGCCATTATGGGCCCATCCGGCTCCGGCAAATCGACGTTGATGAATTTGATCGGCTGTCTCGATTCGCCGACGAAGGGCCATTACTGGCTCGCCGGCCGGCTCGTCAGCGAACTCGACGACGATGAGCTTGCCTATATTCGCAACAAGGAAATCGGTTTCGTCTTTCAAACCTTCAACCTTCTCGCGCGCGCCACGGCCCTTCACAATGTCGAGCTGCCCATGATTTACAACGGCACGCCCGCCGAAGAGCGCCGCGAACGCGCCACGCAGGCGCTCAAGCAGGTAGACCTCGGCGAGCGCATGTTGCACAAACCGAATGAGCTTTCCGGCGGCCAGCGCCAGCGCGTCGCCATCGCCCGCGCGCTCGTCAATCATCCTTCGATTCTGCTCGCCGATGAGCCCACCGGAAATCTCGATTCCCAGACCGGCGAGGAAATTATGGCGCTTTTTGCGCGCCTGCATCAGAGTGGCAACACCATCATTCTCGTCACCCACGAACCCGACATCGCTCAGCACGCGCATCGCGTCATTCGCCTCCGTGACGGCAAAATCGAAAGGGACGAAAAAATCAAATAGCCTCAAGCAGCTGCGGAAGCTGCCACCCGCGCTTTCCTCGATTCTGAGTTGACTCCAACGCGTTTCCGAAGGCAACCCTGTGGCGAAATCTTGGCTCACCTGTAGAATCGCTATGGCAAGTAACACGTGCACTTCAAAAATCGGCTCAGGCATGAAGGAGCGGAAAAATGAGTGAGAAAATGCGGCAAATATCTCTGAAAATCGCGGCCAGTCTCGCCATTCTGGCCGCGGGCGCCATTGCCAATGCGCAGTCCGCACAAAATCCGCCGCAATCCTCGCAGCAGGATCAAGACGCCGCTCAGCAAGCGCTCATTGCCGCCGCAACTCCCGGCCCCGCGCACGCGCAGTTGATGAAGCGCGCCGGGGAATATACGACGGTCACAACTCTGTACACGACTGGCGCCGAACCGCAGCAGTCTACAGGTACCGCCACGTTCAAGAGCATTCTCGACGGCCGCTTCCTCGAAGAAACCAATTCCGGCGATTCCCTCGGCCAGACTTATTCCGGCCTGCGCCTCTACGGCTATAACAACGGCTCCAAGCAGTACGAAGCCGTCTGGATTTACACTGGCTCAACCGCGTTTTTCGTCCTGGATGGCTCGAGCGACGACAACGGCAAGACCGTCCGCTACTCCGGCGCCTTCCTCGGCCCCAGTGGCGCAAGGCAAACGCTCCGGGTGACAATCACGCAATCCGATGACGATCATTTCAGCGTGAGATTACTCGGCGAAGGCCCGGACAACACGCTCACCACGCTCGAAACCGTTTATACGCGGGCGAAGAAAACTCCCTTGCCGCCCGCGCATCACTAATTCACAGCGCGCGCTCAGTTTCCGGTCGACAGCTCTTTCATGAACTTGTAGAAGAAATCCACGCCCTCATAGAACGAACTTTGCAAAATGCGTTCGTCCCGCCCGTGCGCGCGAACATCATTCATGTCAATGAAAACTCCGGATATCCCGTAAGTCGGAATCCCTGCGTCGCGCAGCCGATAGCCGTCCGTAGCGCCCGTTTCCATCGTCGGAATCACCGGCGTGCCCGGCCACATCTCTCCCACAACTTTCTCGTCCGCTTCCAGCACGTCCTTTCGAAGCGGCGACGCCGGGCTGGTATGAGGCGGAGCGACCGCAGTGACTTTGATCTGCGGATCATCCAGCACTTTCACCAATGTTTCTTCCGTGGCTTCCTGCGTGCCACCGGGGAAAATGCGGCAATTTACGATCGCCGATGCGTCCTGCGGCAGCGCGTTGTTCGCGTGACCCCCGCTCAGCCGCGTCGCCACGCAAGTCGTGCGCAGCAAGGCGTTGTAATAGAGCGACTCCGAAAGCGTCTTGATGTCAGCGGCATCGGGTGGATTTTTGGCGGCGCCGGCCAGCTCGGAAGCCAGCGTTCCTTGCTCGATCTTCGACATGCGCTCGAAAAACGTGCGCGTCGTTTCATTGAACTCCACCGGAAATTGATAATGCGAAAGCCGCACCAGTCCGCCTGCCAGGTGATAAATCGCATTATCGGGCGAGGGCAGTGAGCTGTGCCCGCCTTTGTTGAAGACCTTCAGTTCGTAATCGGCATAGAGCTTTTCGCTGGTTTGAATCGAGGTCAGCAGCGGCTTGCCGTCCTTCAGCTGAAAATCTCCGCCGTCGGTGTTGATGCAGTATTCCGCGTCGATCAGATTCCGGTGGTGTTCGAGCAGCCAGGTGATTCCGTTGAAGTCTCCGCCCTCTTCATCCGAAGTCAGCGCCAGGATCAGATCGCGATCGGGTTTGTAACCCTCTTCCTTCAGCCGGATGAAGTTCGCGGTCAAAATCGCGTCGCCGTCTTTTATGTCGCTCGTTCCGCGTCCGTAAAAGAAGCCGTCTTGTTCGGTCAGTTTGAATGGGTCGAGCGACCAATCGGCGCGATTCGCTTCCACCACGTCCAGGTGCGCGATAAAGAGAATCGGCTTGCGCGCGCCGCTGCCGTGAATTCTGGCAACGACGTTGCCATGCCGCGCGTCCGGCCCTAGCGCAGTCACATCGCTTGCGGGAAATCCCGCCGCGCGCAGCCGCTCCGCGATCTCATTCGCGGCGGTGGTCATGTTGCCGACCGACTCCGTCGTATTCGTCTCGATCAGTTGTTTGTAAATATCGTGCGCCAGCTTGTGCTCGTCCTGCGTTTGTTGAGCGAGCAAAGTGGCTGCTGTCGCGCCGGTAACAAGCAGTGAAAGAAGGAAGATCGAAAGCGAACTGACGAGTTTCATGGCATCTCCTGGATAATCTAAGGCTGCGTGAACGTGTGAGGCTATCAGAACTGGTCTGGGCCGCCAACTGCGAACCTTGGTCCTGCCAAGTTCACAATCCTTGCTTTTACGCCACGCGGAGGCTATAGTCCCGCGCCAATCGGAGGTTGCCTGCCATGACGAAGAAAGTTCTCCTTGGCGCTTTGGTCGGCGGCATCGTGGTATTCATTGTCGGCTCTCTCTTGCATACCGTGTTGGGACTCGGAGCGGTGGGCGTCAAAGCCGTCCCGCAGGAAGACGCCGTTCTTTCCGCCATGCGCTCCGCCATTCACGAGCCCGGCTTCTACATCTTCCCCGCGCCGAACATGGCGCCCGGGCGCACCAAAGAGCAGATGAACGCCGACAACGCTGCTTATGCCGCGAAATATCAGCAAGGCCCGTCGGGAATTTTGGTCTATTCGCCCGGCGGCACGGCGCTGAATTACGGCAAATTGCTCGGCGGCGAGTTCGCCATC
>JASHRL010000173.1 GCA_030037355.1 Candidatus Acidiferrales bacterium
CGAATAAAGGCGCGTATCAACCCTTCTCGTCAAGGCTCGGTTTTATCCCCGTCCGCGTCTTCGTCGTTGTAGGGCCCGATTGCACTCATCGGGCCGCGCGACTCCCCGAGTCGCGTTTTCGCTTTTCCTGTAGGGTGGGATCTTCAGATCCGACCGGGCGAGACCCCGTCTCGCCTTTTCCCCCGCATCTCCTCAATAATCTCTTCCTTTTCGGCGCTCCATCCACCCAACGTCGTCCTTCCCCTCGCAGAATAAATAATGGTTGAACGTCTACCCTCTTCAGGGTAGTCTATCTACCATGCGAATCAGCGAACCAGTGAAAAGCAAACTCGAGCTCATGCAAGGCACGCTCGACATGCTCGTCCTTGGCCCTGCTCACGGACACGAGATCGCCAAGCGCATCCAGCGCACCATCAACGACGTTTTGCAGGCTCACTCTGGCGGGCCAACCCGCCGGCAAGGCGGCTGGTGAATCAGGAGGTACGAAATGGCCATCGGGCGCAGCTTCAAATCGTGGCTCTCATGGTTGCCATGGTATCGCCGTAGGGCGCGCGATGCGGATCTCGCGCGCGAATTGCACGACCATTTGGAGTTGGAAGCCGACGAACAGCGCGCCGCAGGCCTTTCGCTGCAAGAAGCCTCCCACGCTGCGCACCGGGCGCTGGGCAACACGCTGAAGATCGAAGAAGACGTGCGCGCGGCGTGGGGCTTTCAGTGGCTCGAAACGCTTCTTCAGGACCTTCGCTACGCTCTGCGCATGCTGCGCAAGTCGTCCAGCTTTACCGCCGTCGCAATTCTGACTCTCGCCCTCGGCATCGGCGCCAACACCGCCATTTTCTCCGTGATTGACGCCGTGCTTCTCAGTCCTCTTCCTTATCCCAAACCACAACAGCTGATTGCAGCGCGGCCAAACGATTCTCTAGCAAACTTGATTGAAATTCAGCGCCAGAATCATTCGTTCTCGCAGGGCGGCGCGATCAACGTGGCGGCGATGGACCTGACGGGCCTGGCCGAGCCTATGCAAATTCATGCGGGGCTCGTCAATGCGGGGTTTCTGCAAACTCTCGGCGTTTCGCCGATGCTCGGACGCATCATCTCGCCTGAGGAAGATGTGCAAGGCGGCCCGCGAAACATTGTGGTGAGCTACCCATTCTGGCAAAACTTCCTGAACAGCGACCCTCATGCGCTGGGGAAGACAGTCACGCTGAGCGGAAACAGTTACACAGTGATTGGCGTAATGCCCGCGAATTTCCAATTGCCGCGGGAGCATGCCGATGTTTTCGTTTCACTCTGGCTGGCTGATCCGGGCGCCGCTGTTGAGCGCGACGTGCATTTCATGCATGCCTACTGGCGATTGAAGCCCGGTGCGACACTCGAGCAGGCAAAAGCGGACATGTCCGCGATCGACCACCAGCTCGCACAGCAGTATCCCGACGATGAACGCGGACGGAAAACCATCCTCATGCCGCTGCACGAATTGCTCGTCGGTAACATTCGCCCGGCGCTGCTCGTGCTTTTCGGCGCCGTGGGATTCGTGTTGCTGATCGCCTGCGCGAATTTCGCCGGCCTGCTGATGGCTCGCGCCGCCGCGCGGCGGCATGAGTTGGTGATTCGCGCTGCGCTGGGCGCGCGAAGAAGCCGCCTGATTCGCCAGGCGCTGACGGAAAGCGGCCTGCTGGCGATCATCGGCGGCATCGCCGGACTGCTGCTCGCGAAGTGGGGCACCAGTCTTCTCTTGTCGTTGAAGCCGGCGGCGCTCGAGCGCTTCAACGGGGTCCAGGTGGACGCAAAGGTGCTTTTGTTCGTGTTCGGCGTCTCGATGCTGACCGGCATCCTCTTCGGCCTCGCGCCGGCATGGTCGGCCGCACGAGCGGACGTTTCGGAATCGCTCAAGGAAGGCGGACGCGGCGCAACAGCCGGCCCTTCAGGCCATTTGTTACGCAAACTGCTGGTCACGGCGGAATTCGCGCTCGCGCTGGTGCTGCTTGTCGGCGCGGGGTTGTTGATCAAAGGATTTTCACGGCTGCGTTCTGTGAATCCGGGATTCAATCCAGCAAACGTGATGACGATGTATCTGAATTTGCCGACCGCGCGCTATCGGGAGATCCCCACGCAAACGCAGTTCCGCCGCGAATTGCTCGCGAAGCTCAATTCCTTGCCCGGCGTCGAAGCCGCGATGATCACGGATATTCCGCTCGGTGGGAACTACGTCGGCCACCACGTAGTCTTCGACGGCCGTCCGCCGGTTCCCGCTGGCGCTGAACCCACGGTGCAAACCCTCTCGGTGATGGGCGATTACTTTCGCGTGATGCAAATCCCGACTCGCGCGGGCCGCGACTTCACGCCCATGGATCGCGAAGGCCAGCCGCTTGTGGCGATCGTCAACGAGGAATTCGTGAAGGAGTTCTTCCCGAGCGAAAGCCCGCTCGCCAGCCGCATCGACTGGACAAGGGAAAACGAGCCGCATCAGTGGATGACGATTGTCGGCGTGGTTGCTGACGTGAAACATTTAGGGCTGAACGAGCCGACAGATCCTGCCGTCTACACGCCATTCGCGCAAAACGACGAGGCGTGGCGGCACTTCATGACCCTGGCGATCCGCACGCGCAGCGCCTCCGCCGGAGTGGTGCAAGAAGTGAAAAAGCAGGTCTGGAGCCTGGACAGCCTGATTCCCGTAAGCGACGTGCACTCCATGAACGACCTGATGTCTGTTTCGCTGGCGCAGCAGTGGTTCAACCTGCTGCTGCTCGGAATCTTCGCCGCGCTCGCGCTGATTCTCGCCTCGGTGGGAATTTACGGGCTGATGGCGTATGGCGTCAGCCAGCGCACGCACGAGATCGGCGTACGCATGGCCCTCGGCGCGCAGAGGCGCGACGTGCTGCGTCTCATCGTGGGCGACGGAGCGAAGCTCGCCTTTGCGGGGATTGTTATCGGACTCTTGGGCGCGCTCGCGCTCACGCGTTGGATGGTCAGCCTGCTCTTTGAAGTCAAGCCAACAGACCCGGCAACGTTTGCCGCCGTGGCGATCCTGCTCAGCGTTGTGGCGCTCGCCGCCTGCTACATCCCCGCCCGCCGCGCCATGAAAGTCGACCCCATGGTGGCGCTGAGATACGAGTAACGCCAAAGGAGGTACGAAATGGCCATCGAGCGCAACTTCAAATCGTGGCTCTCATGGTTGCCGTGGTATCGCCGCACGGCGCGCGATGCGGATCTCGCGCGCGAATTGCGCGACCATCTCGAATTGGAAGCCGACGAACAGCGCGCCGCAGGCCTTTCGCCGGAGCAAGCCTCCCACGCTGCGCACCGGGCGCTGGGCAACACGCTGAAGATCGAAGAAGACGTGCGCGCGGCGTGGGGCTTTCAGTGGCTCGAAACGCTCGTTCAGGACCTTCGCTACGCTCTGCGCGTGCTGCGCAAGTCGCCCAGCTTCACCGCCGTCGCCATTCTGACTCTCGCTCTCGGCATCGGAGCCAATACCGCCATTTTCAGCATTGTGGATTCGGTCCTTGTGCAGCCACTACCTTTCCCAAACGCACCTCGCCTCGTTTGGCTCGCCGAACTGCAGAAGAAATGGGGACCGCGTGAAATTTGGGTCCCTCCACCTACCTTTAGCGACTGGCAGAAAAATCAACACAGCTTCGTCGCTCTCTCCGCCATTTCGAGTAACGCCCTAACGTTAATCGGAACCGGTGAGCCAGCGAAACTCTATACCGCTTCCGTTTCAGCAAGTTTTTTTTCCGTCTTGGGCATTCACCCCTCCGTCGGACGAGACTTCCTCCCAAGCGACGACCGCGCTGGCGCTCCTCTCGTAGTGATTGTCAGCGATCGCCTCTGGCGTGAGCGCTTCAACGCAAATTCCGGAGTAGTCGGCCAAATAATCACACTCGATGACAAACC
>JASHRL010000174.1 GCA_030037355.1 Candidatus Acidiferrales bacterium
CCGAAGCGCGGCGCGCACGGAACGATGTACGTGGTGGCCATGTCGAAAGACAGTTCGGGGCGATATTTTCAGCGGCTGCATGCGTTGGACATCACAACGGGCGCGGAATTACAAGGCAGTCCAGAAGCGATTCGCGCCACTTTTCCCGGCACGGCGGTTCCTAACTCCCACGGCCACGTGGATTTTGATCCGAAGCAATACAAGGAGCGCGCGAGCCTGCTGCTGCTGCATGGCGCGGTGTATACGAGCTGGGCTTCGCATTGCGACTTCGATCCGTACACTGGCTGGGTGATGGCCAATGACGCGGCGACTTTGAAACAGATCAGTGTGCTGAACGTCACGCCGAATGGAAGCGAAGGCGCGTTCTGGATGGCCGGAGCGGGGCCGGCCGCGGATCCGCAAGGGAGAATTTTTCTTCTGGCGGGCAATGGGACGTTCGAGACGACACTGAATGCGCAGGGATTTCCGGACAAAGGCGACTATGGCAATGCGTTTCTCGAACTTTCGGCGATGAATGGAAGACTTGGCGTCGCGGATTATTTTGACATGCACAACACGGTCGCGGAGTCGGATAAGGACCTCGATCTCGGCTCCGGCGGGACGCTTGTGCTGCCGGATCAGCGGGATAGTTCGGGCAAGATCTGGCATCTGGCTGTTGGAGCGGGAAAAGACAACATTATTTATCTGGTGAATCGGGAGTCGATGGGGAAATTCAATCCGCAAAACGACAACGCAATTTATCAAGAGATCCCCAGCACCGGAGAAGAGAATTCGCAGGGATTGGGCGGGAGCGGCGGCGTCTATTCCATGCCGGCCTACTTCAACGGAACGATTTATTATGGTTCGGTGGACGATTCCATTCGCGCCTTCAAGATCGAAAATGCGCGAATCGTGAGCCCGGCGCAATCGAAGACCGCAATCACGTTCGGCTATCCTGGAGCCACGCCGAGCATTTCGGCGAATGGGGACAGAGATGGAATCGTGTGGGCCGTCGAGAACAACACGCCTGCCGTGCTGCACGCCTACGACGCGAATGATTTAGCGCACGAGCTCTACAACAGCAATCAAGAACGGCGAAGAGATGAAATTACGGGCAACAAATTCATCACGCCGATGATTGCCAATGGGAAAGTGTTCGTCGGCACGCCGAGCGGCGTGGCCGTCTTCGGACTGCTTGCGAAGCAGGCAGCGGAAAATCCTCGCCCGTAGGTCAAAAACACAAGACGATGGGAATATCTCGCGGAACCTTTGCGCGCGAGCGCTAGGCGGAAACCGGAGGGCGGCGCTGCGCCCACGGGCGGGCCTGCTCCAGTTGCGCGGCGAGGCGGAACAAGGAAGCTTCGTCGCCAAAGCGGGCCGCGAAATGAACGCCGACCGGTAGACCTTCGGCGTTCCAGAACAGCGGCACGGACATCGCCGGCTGACCTGTGGCGTTGGCGAATGGCGTGAAGGCCACGAATTCCGTGGCGCGCGAAAGCGCCAGGAGTGGCGCTTCTACGGATGAATCGAAATGACCCAGCGGCGGAGGCGGCTGGGAGACCGTGGGCGTCAGCCACATGTCGTAGGTTTCAAAAAACTGCGCGATGACGCGGCAGATCCCCTGAAGCATGGTCCAAGCCAACATGTAGTCGGCGGCAGAAATTTTGCGGCCCATTTCGACGAGCGCCCAGGTGAGCGGCTCGAAATCCTCGGGCTGCGCTTTGCGACGCGTCAGACGCTCGGCGATGACGATGTTCCAGGCGACGCTGGCGGCCCAGATGCTGACGAAAGTGTCGCGGAAGGCGGGGCCGTTGATCACGGGAGACGCTTCTTCGACTGTGTGGCCAAGTTCTGCGCACAATTTTGCGGCGTCTTCGACGGCGCTCACGCAATCCGGATGGACGGGAGTGCCGGCGGGAGCTTTGGAGGAAAAGCCGATGCGCAGACGACCGGGCGCGGCGCCGACTTCCTGCAGAAACGGACGCGCAAGGGCCGGCGCGGCGTAAGGATCGCCGGACTCGGGACCAGCGACGGCATCGAGCAGCGCAGCGGAGTCGCGCACGGAGCGCGTGATGGCGTGTTCGGCGACGAGGCCACCGAGAAGGTCGCCAAAATCAGGGCCGAGAGGAACGCGGCCGCGCGTCGGTTTGAGTCCGAAAAGCCCGCAGCACGACGCAGGAATGCGAATCGAGCCACCGCCATCGTTGCCGTGCGCTGCGGGAACCAGACCTGCGGCAACAGCGGCCGATGAGCCTCCGCTCGAACCGCCCGTCGTGCGGTTCAGATTCCACGGATTGTGCGACGCGCCAAACAGGCGAGGTTCAGTTGTCGGCAAAATGCCAAGCTCGGGAGTGTTCGTCTTGCCCATGATGATGAGGCCGGCGCGCTTTAGCCGGCGCACGAGTTCGCTATCATGCGGCGCGACAAAATCCTTCATAAGCGCACAGCCGGAAGCCTGGCGCACACCGGAGTACGAGGCGACCAAATCCTTGATGAGGAAGGGAACGCCGCGAAAGGGGCCGTCCGGCAGCTCTTCGGATTGTGCTGCGGCGCGCGCCTGATCATAGAGCCGGAGAATGACGGCGTTCAATTGCGGATTCAGGCGCTCGATGCGAGCGATCGCGGCATCGACGAGGTCGAGAGGCTTGACTTGCTTGCTACGGACGAGCGCTGCTTGCGCGGTCGCGTCGAGCCATGCGAAATCATCGATTTGCGCGCTGCTCATAGTAGCCATTGTGAGGTTTCGACGGCATCAAACGCGCTGGAAAAGCACGGCGCCGGTTCGCCAGAGCTTCATCATCTTTGCCGTGCGCCGAGGCATGAGCCTGGCCCAGAGGCGAATCATCCAGTCGCGGGGCATGGGGCGATTGAGCTCGCGCGAAGCCTGGAAGAAGCCGCGAAACTCGATCGACTCCCAGCCGTACGGGCGGAAAAATTCTTCCCCTGCAGCCGGCGCAAATTTCATGGGCGCGTTGGCGGCGCGGAGCTGCTTGCCCCAGTAGCGGTTCATCACCTGGCGGACTTTCGGGGATGCGAGATCCGTGAGCCAAAATTGAAAATGGCTGGATGCATGCAAGTCGCGCGCAAGGCCAGCGACCTGCTCGTCGTCGAGGTAAGAGAGCAATCCTTCGGTGATGATGAAAGCGCGGCGGCAGTTTGCGTCAATTTGCGCGAAAAGCCCGCGCCTCTTTGTTTCATCCGATAAATCGAGAGAAACGCGCTCCAAGCGGCAGCGGGGCGTTTCCTGCGCCAGCATTTCGGATTTGTAAGCAATCATTTCGGGAAGATCGACTTCCACCCATTGCAGGGCCGCGGGAAGCGCGAGGCGATACGGACGCGTGTCGAGCCCGGCGGCGAGGTTGAGGACCAGATCGACGCCTTCGGCGGATATGGTGCGCTGGAGCATTTCATCAATCAGCGCAGTGCGGACGATCATAGACCACGACATGCGGAGGCCGCCGCGAAGAGAGTGGACAATCTGCTCGCCGCGGTCGCCCGCGAGCTTGCGCGCGTAGGGATCGCGGAAAAGGGCGTCCGGGCGGTCCGTCTCCATGGCGCGGTAATAGGCGACCCAGCGCGCCGTGTCCGAGATGTTGCGTATCACGGGACCCTTCGCCGATTCGCTCACTGCGACGCCTCCCGGGCAAGACAGAAGCACTATTCTATGCGCTTGGGGCGGGGAATGAAACGACAGAGGGCCGATTTGAGGCGTTGAGAGAGGCCGGTCTGGGCAAAGGGCAGCGGGCCAGTTCGAATCTTGACTCTTGGTGACACGAGCAAAAAGACCAAAGCGACCCACGATTCTGCGAAATATTTGTTTCGCGGAAGCGCCCGGAATGATTTATGCTCTCCTGTTTTTCGCCTAATGTGAGGAGCGCAAACATGATACGAATTCGCCGTACCGTTCTTATCGCTCTGGCCTTTTGGATGCTTGGCTCGCTCGGGCCGGCAGTGAGCGCGCAACAATATCCGACGAACCTTTATCAGGACATGCGCTGGCGGATGATTGGGCCGTTCCGCGGCGGGCGAACGAAGGCTATTTCCGGCGTGGCGAGCGAGCCGAACGTTTTCTACATCGCGCAGGTGAATGGTGGCGTGTGGAAGACCACGGATTACGGCGAGACATGGAAGCCGATCTTTGACGCGGAGCCGACACAATCGATTGGCGCACTGGAAGTCGCGCCTTCGGATCCGAATGTGATCTATGCCGGCAGCGGCGAAGGCTTGCAGCGGCCCGACCTTTCGGTTGGAAACGGTGTCTACAAATCGACAGATGCGGGAAAAACGTGGACGCATGTTGGGCTGGATGATGCGCAGCAAATCGCGGAGCTGGCGATCGACCCGCGCGATCCGAATAAAGTCTTGGTCGCCGTCGTCGGACATCCCTACGGCCCCAGCGAGCAGCGCGGCATTTTCCGCACGACGGATGGCGGACAGACATGGCAGAAAGTTCTCTCCAAAGACGACGGATACACCGGGGGGGGGAGCGTTGAGATTGATCCTTCGAACCCGGATGTCGCATACGCTTCGCTTTGGGACAGCGTTTCCGGCCCGTGGGAAGACGGAAATGAATACAACGGCCCGAACAGTGGACTTTACAAGTCGACCGACGGCGGCGCGACGTGGACGCAATTGACGAATGGACTGCCGGACGGGATTATTCAGGTTCACACGGCAATCGCTCCGAGCAACACCAATCGCATTTTCGCTGCTATTGCTGTGGGGCGCGGCGTCGACTTTTATCGTTCGGATGACGCGGGTGGGAGCTGGGCAAAAACCACCGACGATCGACGGCCCGAAGGCCGCATCGGCGGCGGCGATTTGTCGGTTCTGCGCGTCGACCCCAAGAATGCAGATGTCGTCTACGCGACGAGCACGGTTACGTGGAAATCGACGGATGCCGGCAAGACGTGGAATGCGTTGAAGGGCGCGCCCGGCGGGGATGATTACCAGAACATGTGGATCAACCCGAACAATCCGGACATTATTTTACTGACGGCTGACCAGGGCGCAGTCATCAGCGTAAACGGCGGAAAGACGTGGAGCAATTCGTGGTACGCGGAGCCGACGGCGCAGTTCTATCACGTGATTACCGACAATCAGCACCCGTATCGCGTCTATGGCGCGCAGCAGGAAAGCGGTTCGATCGGCATCGCCAGCCGCGGCAACGATGGGGAAATCACTTTCCGTGACTGGCATCCTGTCGGCGTGATCGAGTATGGATACGTGGCGCCTGATCCGCTTGATCCGGACATCGTTTATGGCGCGGGGCGCACGGAAGTCTCGAAATTTAATTGGGTGACGGGGCAAGTGCAGAGAGTGACGCCTGTGGGCGCGGACGCAAGCAGGTATCGCGCGGACCGCACCGAACCGATCATGTTTTCACCGATCGATCCGCACGTACTGTACTACGCCACGAATTACCTTTTCAAAACGACCAACGGCGGAGATTCGTGGACGACGATCAGCCCGGATTTGTCGCGTCCGGCCCCGGGTATTCCGGCGAGCCTCGGCGATATGGATAAGAACGATCCGAACGCCGATGCGCCACGCGGCGCGATTTATGCACTGGGACCGTCACCGGTCGATATCAAGACTCTTTGGGCCGGGACGGATGACGGATACATCTGGGTGACGCGAGATGGCGGGAAGAAATGGAACAACGTGACGCCGCCGGAAATGACCGCGTGGAGCAAGGTTACGCAAATCGTCGGCTCGCATTACGACGTCAATACGGCGTTCGCTTCGGTCAGCCGCTTCCGCATCAACGACATGAAGCCTTACATTTACCGTACGGACGATGGCGGCAAGCACTGGCAACTTATCGTCGACGGGCTGCCGGGCAATGAGCCGGTGAATACTGTGCGCGAAGATCCCGTGCGCAGGAATCTGCTATTTGCGGGCACGGAAAATGCCGTGTGGGTGTCATTCGACGCGGGCGACCACTGGCAATCGCTGCAACTGAATTTGCCGCATTCATCGATGCGCGATCTGTGGATTCATGACAGCGATTTGATCGTGGCCACGCATGGGCGGTCCTTCTGGATTCTCGACGACATCACGCCGCTGCGGCAACTGAGCGACGCCGTCGCGAAATCGAACGCTTATCTCTTCGCACCCGCGCCGGCCTATCGCTATCGCCGGGATACGAACACGGACACGCCATTGCCGCCGGAGGTTCCCGCGGGGCAGAATCCGCCCGACGGAGCGATCATCGATTATTACCTTGGCAGCGCGGCGACCGATAAAGTCGCCATCGGAATTTACGATCATGCGAACAAGCTCGTGCGCTTCTACTCGAGCGCCGAAAGGCCGCCGTTCACCGAGGATGAACTGAGGAAGACGCTCATTCCGCCGACCTACTGGGTGCGCTGGCCGCGGATCCTTTCGAGCGACGCGGGCATGCACCGCTGGGTGTGGGATTTGCATTACACGCCGCCGGAATCCTTGACGCATGACTTTC
>JASHRL010000175.1 GCA_030037355.1 Candidatus Acidiferrales bacterium
TTTAACCGGCAGTGGTCAACCGGCGCTCGTCGAGGGCGCGCGCGTGAACTGGAATTTCTTTGACACGCTGGGCGTGGAGCCAATTCTCGGCCGAGCTTTCAGAGCGGATGAGGACGAGCCGGGCACAGCGCACGTGGCGATCTTGAGCGAAGGGCTGTGGAAAGGCCGTTACGCGAGCGATCCCAAGATCATCGGCACGGAAATCCAAATCAATAATGAGGCGTACACCGTCGTCGGCGTGCTGGATGGGAAATTTCAGTTTCCGCTGCTGGGCATTGCGAACCTCTGGACCCCGCTGGCGCTCACGCCGGATCAGCGCGCGGATCGCGATAGCTCGTGGTTCGATTCTATCGGGCGGCTCAAACCCGGCGTGACGCAAAAGCAGGCCGCAATGGAGGCGAGCGCGATTTTTGCGCGACTCGCAAAGGAATATCCGAAAACCGATACCGACCAGACCATGATCCTCAGTCCGATTCTGACGGAGATCGGCATCAGCGAAGGCGTTCCGCAGGTGATGATCTGCGTGTGGATTGTCGCGCTGATTCTATTAATTGCCTGTACCAACGTGGCCAACCTGATGATGGCGCGTGCGACGCAGCGAACGAAAGAAATGGCTGTACGCTCGGCGCTGGGTGCGACGCGCGGGAGATTAATCCGGCAACTGGTGACAGAGTCGCTGCTGCTTTTTTCGTTTGGCGGCGCGGCGGGGATTTTCGCCGGCGCATGGTGCATCAACTGGATTGAATCGCTGATTCCCGGACACGTTCGCGGCTACATCGTGAATTACGGGTATGTGAATCTGGATATGGTCACGCTGGCGTTCACGCTGGGAATTGCGCTTGTGTGCGGGTTGATTTTCGGATTGGCGCCGGCGTTTCAGAGTTCCAGCGTGGATCTGAACCGCACGCTGAAGGAAGCCTCGGGACAGGCTTCGGGCAGCGGGCGCGGCGCGCGCGTGCGCAAGATTTTTGTCGCCGGGGAGATTGCGCTGGCGGTCGTTGTGCTGATTTCGACGACACTGCTGGTGAAGAGCTTCATCATTTCCGTCAATGCCAGCCCTGGATTCAACGCTGAGAACCTGATGACCGCGCAGCTCGAGCTGCCCAAAACAAAATACCCGAGCGATGCGATGGCGCGAAATTTCAGCGACGCCGCACTGGCACGCATCCGCGCGCTGCCGGGCGTAACGTCGGCGGGCGTGGCCAGCGCCATTCCTTTCGGCGGATTCGGGCAAACGTACGAAGTGGAAGCGATGAACAAGCCTGCGCCGCAGCCGGGAGAAGAAATCGGCGCGCGCTGGGCTGCCGTGTCGCCCGATTATTTTTCCGCCATGCAGATTCATCTGCTCAAAGGGCGATGGTTCACATCCGCCGACGCGCCGGGAACAGGGAACGTCACCGTGATTGACCAAACGCTGGCCGAGCAGCTCTGGCCGAATGAAGATCCCGTTGGGCAAAAGATGACCTTCGGCCCGGCTCACGTCGTCTGCACCATCGTGGGAATGGTGAACGACGTGAAGATGTACAACCTTCGCGGACACCCGGAGCGCCAGATGTATGTTCCGCTCGCACAATTTCCTTCCTACACGCTGGGGTTTGTGGCGCGCACGGCGGGAATGCCCGTAGGAATTGGCGACGCGATTCGCAATGCGATCTGGGCCGTGGACAGCGGTCAACCTGTATCGTCCGTCGAAGAACTGGCGACGCTGATGGCCGTCCAGGATGCGGGAAACCGCGTGCTGGTGAAGCTGATGGTTCTCTTTGGATTGCTGGCGCTGTTCTTGTGCGCGATCGGAATTTATGGCGTGATGGCGCACGCGGTGGCGCAGCGCACGCACGAAATCGGCATCCGCATGGCGCTTGGTGCGGAGCCCCGCCGCGTGATGAGCATGGTCGTCTGGCAAGCGCTGCGATTGACGACCATTGGAATCGTGATTGGGGTTGCGGCAGCTCTCGCGGCGACGCAATCGCTGGCCTTCATGCTGTACCAGGTGAAGGCAAGCGATCCGGCGACGTTCCTTGGTGTGCCGGCGCTCTTTGCCCTCCTCGCCGTGGTTGCGTGCTACGTCCCGGCCCGCCGCGCTATGAAAGTGGACCCCATGGTGGCATTGCGTTATGAATAGCGGAATCGTAGGGGCGGGCTTTAGCCCCGACCCTACTAAAAGAGGCCGAGATGAACGGATGCTACAAGATGCGCGAATTTGTAGCTCACGTCCCGTCCGCGCACTTTGCGGGCTGACGTGAGGCTTTTGCGGCACGTGCCGTTCGACTGTTTGACGGTGGGCCGGTCACTCGTCACTAGTTTCTTGCGGAGGTGAACGATGAATACGTTCCTGCAGGACATTCGCTACGGAATGCGCGCGCTGGTCAAATCTCCCGCCTTCGCCGCCGTCGCCATACTCACGCTCGCTTTGGGCATCGGCGCGAACACGGCGATTTTTTCCGTCGTCAACACGCTCTTTCTGCATCCGCCGGGCGTCGTGCAGCCGGATCGTGTCGTCGTGCAGCGCGCTTACTACAATAAGCTCGGCCTCAAGAACATTGTCGTCTCTGTCCCTGATTATGCGCAGGTTCGCGACAGCAAGAACATCTTCGCCACCACCGCGCTGGAAGCGGGCACGAGTTTCAACTATACCGCCGGCGATTTCCCGCAGCGGCTTCGCGGCGCGCTGGTCACCTGGCAATGGTTCGACGTGTTCGGCGTCAAGCCCCTTGTTGGCCGCGTCTTCACGCAAGCGGAAGATCAGCCCAACGCCAATCGCGAAGTCATCCTTTCTTTCGGCACGTGGCAACGCTGGTTCGGCGGCGACGCCAGCGCCATCGGCCGCACCATTCAGCTTGATCAGCAGCCGTATCGCATCGTCGGCGTCATGCCCGCCAATTTCCATTGGCCGAACGCTCAGACGGATCTCTGGGCGCCGATGGGCCTCGATCCCAAGGCTTTTACTGCCGACAACACCTTCAACGAAAACTATCTCTCCGTCGCGCGTCTCCAGCCCGGCGTGTCTTTCTCGCAGGCCAACGCCTACATGCATATCCTGATGCAGCGCGTCTTCGATAACCCCGCGACCAAATTCGCGCAAACCGCAGAGTGGGGCATGTTTCTGATGCCGCTCACGAGCTACGTCTTCGGCAACCTGACCACACCCATCGTGATTCTCACCTGCGCGGTTGCGTTCGTTTTGCTCATCGCCTGCGCGAATATCGCCGGACTTCTGCTTTCTAAGGCTGCCGGCCGCTCGAAGGAACTCGCCGTGCGCGCTGCTCTCGGTGCATCGCGCGCACGCTTGATGACGCAGGCTCTTTGCGAAAATCTTGGCCTTGGCATTATGGGCATCGTGGCCGGACTAATCGTCGCGCAATTCGGACTCAAAGCGCTCCTGTTCGCTGCGCCCAAGGAAATGTCCACCGGCCTTACGTTTTCGCTCGATGGCTACGTGCTCGCCTTCACCGTGATTGCCGGACTCGTCGCCGTGCTGATTTTCGGCACGGTCCCGGCCTGGCACATGTCGCACGCTGACCCCTATAATGCGCTGCGCGAATCCGGCCGCTCCTCGACCGGCAGCCGTGGCCGTCAGCGTTTCCGCGCCGTGCTTGTCGCCGGAGAACTGGCGCTCGGCCTTGTGCTTCTCGCCGGAACCGCTCTGTTGCTTAAAAGTTTGTCGCGCATCAGCGATGTGAACCCAGGATTCAGTCCAAATAACGTGAGTACCGCGGCTGTTTCGCTTCCTAACGCGCAGTACGACACCCAAGACAAACAAGAGGCGTTTTTCCAGGCCGTGCTCGATCATCTCTCGCAATCGCCGGGAGTCGTCGTCGCTGGCGGCGGCTTTCCGCTGCCTTTCACGGGAAACGATGGCACCGCGTCTTTCAATATCCAGGGCCGCCCCACGGCTCCCGGCGATCCCGGCCCGCATGGCGCGATTCGCATTGTGACTCCGGGCTATTTCAAGGCGCTGGGCATTCCGCTCCTCAAAGGCCGCTATTTCACCGACGATGACCGCAAAGGCTCGCAAGTCGTTGCCGTCATTGACGAAAATCTCGCCAAGACTTATTGGCCCAACGAAGATCCCCTCGGAAAACAGATACGCACTGGCAGCAATCAGCCTTGGGCGACGATTGTCGGCATCGTCGGCAATATTCGCTTCACCACGCTTGCCGGGGAAGAGCAGTCCGCGGGCATCTCGATGTCTTCCGGCAAAGGCACGTATTATTTTCCGGTCTACCAGAGCCAGGCGCCTTTCGGATACCTGATTGCCAAGACCAGCGGCAGGACAACGACCGGCGACGACGCGATTCGTCAGGCCGTGCATGCCATTGACTCCAGTCTACCAGTCTCGAATATGGAAACGATGGATGCGCGCATCGCTGACTCGCTTGGCCCGCAGCGCTTCGCCACGAATTTGCTCGCGGTCTTCGCCGCACTTGCGATCGTCCTCGCAGCCGTCGGCCTTTATGGATTGATCAGTTACAGCGTCACCGAACGCACCAACGAATTCGGCATCCGCATGGCGCTCGGCGCGCAGCGTGTCGATGTGCTGAAAATGGTGCTGGCGCAAGGAGCGAAGCTCGCGTGTGCAGGCTCCGTTGTAGGCATCATCGCCGGAATGCTGCTGATGCGCGCGATGCAAAGCGTGCTTTATGGCGTCAGCGCTGCCGATCCCATTTCCTTCGCCGGAGCCGCAATCATTTTGTTGTTCGTCGCGCTGCTCGCTTGCTACATTCCCGCGCGCCGCGCGACGAAAGTCGACCCCATGGTTGCTTTGCGCTATGAGTAAGTTTGCACGGGTCGCGCCGGCCCGGTGCCTGCCACAGACGGAATCGCGCTGCGGTACGAGTGAAGCGGGGAGGAGAACGTGAATTCATTGCTCCAGGATATTCGTTACGCCATTCGCACACTCGCGAAATCCCGCGGATTCACGGCCATCGCCGTTCTCACGCTCGCGCTCGGCATCGGCGCGAATACCGCGATTTTCTCTGTGCTCGATGCCGTCGTGCTGCGCCCGCTGCCTTTTGCGTCGCCGAATCGGCTCGTCCATCTGACCGGCAAATTCGCACTGGGCGACCAGGCGGGTATTTCTCCGGCAGATTACATGGATTATCGCGCCGCGAACCGCACCTTCGAGCAACTGGCCACCCTCGATTACAACGAGTCCCATGCCAATCTCAGCGGCCACGGAAAGCCAGAGCAGGTCACAAGCTCAATCGCGTCCTGGAACCTTTTCGCCACCCTCGGTTCGAAGCCGCTGCTCGGCCGCCTCTTTGTTCCAGTGGATGAGCAGGTCAAGCTCCCGCAAGTCGCTATTCTCGCCAATGGCATTTGGCGAACGCATTTCGGCTCCGACCCCGAAATCATCGGCAAGCAGATCGTTCTCGATGGTATCAATTTGACCGTCGTCGGCGTGCTCGATTCCGATCCCACGATCCTTTCCGTCGCGCAAATCTGGACGCCTTTGCCGATGCTGAATCCGCACATGAGCATGCGCATGGCGCATTTTCTTGTCGGCATTGGCAAACTCAAACCCGGCGTCACGCTCGATCAAGCGCAAGCCGATCTCGATGCCGATGCCAGAGTGATCGACGCGAATTTCCCCGATACGGACAAAGGCTGGGGACTCAAAGTCCGCACTCTTTCCAACGTCCTGATCGGCCCGGTGCAAACGCAAATCTTCCTGATCTCCGGCGCTGTCGGTTTGCTGCTTCTGATCGCATGCGCCAACGTCGCCAATCTCCTGCTTTCGCGCGGTGAAACGCGCCAGCGCGAGCTAGCCATTCGCAAGGCTCTCGGCGCCTCGCGCAGGCGAATCATTCAACAAATGCTCACCGAGAGCGGCGTCCTCGCTTTCGCGGGAGGCGTCGTCGGATTGCTCATTGCCGC
>JASHRL010000176.1 GCA_030037355.1 Candidatus Acidiferrales bacterium
GCAACTGCTTTTCGATCGTCTTTTCGTCCATGAGTACCCCGTTACAATGCTTCGTGCGAGTCGAAGTAAAAAGCGAAAGGGCGCGCGGGGAGCGCGCCCTTTGCATGTTACCTCAGCTACGCCGGGGTGCGGACGTTAGCAGAGGTATGTTTGCTGGCCGGATGCGCAGCCGCAAACAAACTCGATTCTGTGGCGCCCTACTGGCTTTGAGGTTGCGATTGTGGCCGCATTGACCCGGAACGAGGTCCGTGCACCGGAGCAGTCGTATAATCCGATGGCACCATGAACATGGACTGCGGCGGATTCGTCCGATCAATATTCGTCAACTGATACGTCGTCGTGCCGAAGCGCGGGTCCGTGCGCGTGATGGAAACCATCATTTGCAGATCGGGCGAATACCATTGCTCGGTCGTGATGACAATCGGCTTGCTATTGCCGAACTGGCCCGCCGGAATCGTGCGAGTCTTGAGTGTCCCTTCAACGGTCAGGCCGTCCATGGTTTTCGTTCCGAGGGATTGCGTTTGCACGTTCGCGTTGTTCCCTCGGCGTCCGGCAAAGGCGCCTGCCGTCTGGGAATTTGCGCCGCCAGACGTTCCCGAATTCGGCCGCATGTGGAAATTCATGATTCGCGCGGTTTTTCTATTTTCATTCAGGATGTAGCTCTTGCCCGCCGCAGGATCCTGGATGAAGGCGATGTGCGGCACTTGTCCAGAAGCGGCAAGCGGGCCGATGGCCGGCAGAGTCATATCATGCAGCGTGCGCCCCACTGCGTCACGCGCGATCGTGCCGTTTTCCTTGCGATCGATGCGCGTGCCATCACTCAGGACCTGCACCGATTCGCGCGTGAACTGCGCGGAAAATGGCGCGTTGGTGACAACCTTTCCGCCGAATCCGCCGACGATTCCTTCAAATGCAAAACTTCCCGGTCCCATTCCAGGCCCGTGGTGCCTCATGTGCCTCGGAGGGGGCGGCGGCTGTGTTTGCGCATCCGAGGACTGCGCCTGCGCGCTCGTGCACATCGCGAAGGCGAGAAACGCGGCTGCGAAATAGAATGCAAGTTTGTTCTTCAACATGGAACTCCTCCCAAAGTGATTCGTGGCGTGAAGCCGTCCTGCGGGGCCCGAAAAATAAATCCGTCGAGTGATCGCTGAGAGATTCATTGCTGCTGCACCAAACGCACGGCGCGCGGCCAACCGTCCTCTCCGACGAGCAAATCCGCCTGTACAACGTCATCGGCGCGAGCTTCGTCAACGGGATAACCCAGGCTCTCCAAAGCGCTGCGCTGCAACTGAACGCGAACAACCATGCCCGGGTCGCCGGGAGCGAGCGCCTCGGCATAAGGAACTGGTACGAAATCTGAACTCAGGTCTTGCGCTATCTCATCGGTTGCGCTTTGCGTCGCGGCTGGCGCGGCCGGAGGAATTGCGGCTAGAGATACCGGAGGGGGCGCGGTTTTTCCTGCTGGTATGCCTGGATGCGGGCGCGAGAAATTCCAAATACCAAACGCGAGGAGAACCGCAGCGGCTGCGGCCAGCGAAGACCATTCCATCCAGCGAAGCCGCGCCTGGCGTTGGCGATTACGTGCGCGCTCGATATTTTGATGATGTTCACGGAATGCAGACACTAACGCGGACTCCATGTAGGCGGGAGGTTCGAATTGCTCGGAATCTTCCGCGACGGCAGCGAGCGCTGATGCCAGCGATTGCGCTTCGGCAAATCGCGCCCCGCACGCCTGGCACGTCTCCGCATGAAAGCGCGCCATGACGGATGTTGGCTTATCCAGCGCGCCGACTGCGCCGCGCGTTTCCTGCTCAGCCAGTTCGTGAACGATTCCCTGAAATTCAGCGCAATTCATATCTGTTTCACCCATTCACTTCATCGCTTGCTGCCGGCGGATTTTTTCACGGCAACCGCTGGCCGCAGCCGCGCGGCCAGCATTTCCCGTCCGCGAGCAAGACGCGAGCGCACCGTGCCAATCGGACAATCCAAAATCTTGGCTGCACGGGCGTAATCGTGCCCCTGAAGATCGCAGACGGTCACGGCCTCGCGATAGTGCAAGGGTAAAGCAACGATCGCGCGGCGGACCTGTTCGATAGTTTCAACGCGGACCAGGCTGTCACACAGATTCTCACCTGGCCCATAGGTGGACGAAGCATGGTCCGCGCCCAACTGTGATTCAACATCGTCGGCAAGAGGCACATAGCGCCCATCGCGTTCGAGGAGCCGGCGGGTGTGATTCCGCGCGATGCCGAAGAGAAACGCTTGCGGCACGCCGCGCGCGGGATCGAATCTTGCGGCTTCTCGGATCAGCGTCATGAATGCCTCTTGCACGACTTCTTCGGCTGCTTCCGGCTGGCCGGTCATGTGCAGCACAAAACGATAAATGGAGCGACGATGGCGCTGGTAAAAGGAACGAAATGCATCCTCATCGCCGGCCGCCAACTGACGCAGCAAATCCTCGTCTCGGGGTTCAGCTCTGTCCACCATCTCTGCCTATTGGACGTATCCGCTGCGCCCTACGTATACCATTCGCCCGAAGGAGGGCGAAAGTTCCAAGAAAACTCACCCTTGGGCCGAATTGGGCAGGGCGCAGGCACCCTGGGCGTACGTAAGGCCCTTATCGAAGTCATACCCCAGATTAAACCCCTGAATCACGCGCGGGTTGCGGCCAATCGGGATTCTTGACCAAGCCGCCTGGCCTTTCGTACCTTAGAAGCGGGCAGAACCATTTCATCCAGCGGCCGCGCCAATCGGCGAGGAACATCAGCATAGGCGCGGGCCGTCCGGAGGCTTCCATGCAGGAATTCGATCCGCAGGTGCTCAACGAAAAGCCGATTGCCCCTCCGCCAGAATTTCAGCGCCGCGCGCGGATACGCTCGCTCGACGAATATGGGAAGCTCTATGAGCGTGCGAAAAACGACCCTGAAGGATTCTGGGGCGAGCAGGCGAAGATGTTGGACTGGTTCGAGCCTCCGAAGAAAATTTTGGAATGGGATGTGCCGCACGCGAAATGGTTCATCGGAGGGAAGCTCAACGTTTCCTATAACTGTCTCGACCGGCATTTGGCAACAAATGGCAAGAAGGTCGCACTGCACTGGGAGGGGGAAGACGGCAAGCGGGTTCGATTGACCTACGCCGAAATGCACGAGCGGGTGTGCCGGTTCGCGAATGCGCTACTGGGATTGGGCGTTAAAACAGGTGATTGCGTCGCTGTCTATATGCCCATGATTCCGGAACTGCCGATTGCGCTGCTGGCGTGCGCGCGCATCGGAGCGATTCATTCCGTTATTTTTGGCGGTTTTAGTGCGATCGCGCTTATCGACCGCATCGGCGATGCGAAGTCGAAGATTCTGATTACCGCGGATGGAGGATACCGGCGCGGGCACGTTGTACCGCTGAAAGAAACGGCGGACAAAGCGGTGGAAAGCTGCCCGACGATCGAGAAGATGATTGTCGTCAAACGCACGGGCGAAGAAGTGGCATGGACGCAAGGGCGCGATCTCTGGTGGCATGAGCTCGAACAAAAAGCATCGCCACATTGCCCGGCACCGTCGTTCGATTCGGAGCAACCCCTTTACATTCTCTATACGAGTGGAACGACAGGTAAGCCGAAAGGCGTGCTGCACACGACAGCGGGCTATTTGCTTGGCGCGATGTACACGACGCAACTCGTTTTCGACTTACGCGACGATGATGTGTATTGGTGCACTGCTGACGTCGGGTGGGTTACAGGGCACAGCTATCTTGTTTATGGGCCACTGGCGAATTGCACGACGTGCGTGATGTACGAAGGCGCGCCGGATTTTCCGAAGAAGGACCGCTTCTGGGAAATTATCGAGCGCTACAAGGTTTCGATTTTTTACAGCTCCGCGACGGCCGTGCGGGCGTTCATGGCGTGGGGAAACGATTGGGTTACGAAGCATGATTTGTCGAGCGTGCGATTGCTGGGAACTGTCGGGGAGCCGATCAATCCTGCGGCATGGAAATGGTATTTCGATGTGGTTGGCCAGAAGCGCTGTCCGATTGTCGATACGTGGTGGCAGACCGAAACAGGCGCGATCATGATTTCGCCGCTGCCCGGAGCGACGCCGACGAAACCTGGTTCGGCGACGCTGCCGCTTCCGGGCGTGATTACCCGCGTGGTGACGATGCAGGGCGAGTCTGTCGCGCCCGGAGAGACTGGCTACCTGATCATTGAAAAACCCTGGCCGTCGATGCTGCGTACTATTTTTGGCGACGATGAACGCTTCAAGCGCGATTACTGGAGCCGCATTCCGGGCGTTTATTTCACCGGCGACGCGGCACAGTGTGATGCCGACGGCTATATCTGGGTGCTCGGGAGAGTGGACGACGTCATTAAGGTCGCGGGCCATCGTTTGAGTTCGATGGAAATCGAAAGCGCGCTGGTGAGCCATCCATCAGTGGCGGAGGCGGCCGTCGTCGCGCGTCCGGACGAAATCAAAGGCGAGGCCATCGTTTGCTTCGTCACGCTGCGATCGGGCCACAGTCATTCCGCGGCGTTGCAGACGGCGCTCATCGAGCACGTGGCTGTGACGATTGGTTCGATCGCACGTCCGTCTGAAGTGCGATTTGCCGACCTGTTGCCCAAGACGCGCAGCGGGAAAATTATGCGCCGTCTGCTGCGCGAACTTGCAGAGAAGGGCGGCGTCTCTGGCGACGTGACGACGCTCGAAGATATGGGCGTGATTCAAAAACTCGCCAGCGCGAAAGCGCTTGACGAAGAATAGGCGCAGCAAATTCCGCGCTGAAGGTACGGCCGTAGTGAGTGCGATTTTTCCGTCAGCTGCCTGACTTGAGGATTGTGCGGCGTTTGGTGCTCCCACCGGTACTTTGCCACCGATAGCATAATTCTCAGTTTGCGCCAAATTTGGGATTGACGCTGACTCTCCTGCATGTAGACTAACCGCATGAAATTATTACAATAGGTTAGGCAGCGCATGGCGATCATAGAGAACGGATTCGCGCGGCGTGCTTTCTTCCGCCGATTTGCAATAGCGTTGCGGTTTGCTCCGGCGCTGTTCTTACTCCTGCCTGCATGGAAAGTTGCCGCGGCACAAGTGAGCAACGCCGCGAGCCCTACGCCCGCAGAGATGCCAGGAGCGTCGATCACGCTGGGCGACGCCGTTGTGTCGCTTAACGGGCCGTGGAAATTTCATACCGGAGATGATCCGCGCTGGGCGCAGCCTGATTTCGACGACTCATCGTGGGAAACGGTTGACCTGACTCCGCCGCCCGGCGCGCACGACTCCGACGTTGGACTCACTGGCTACGTTCCGGGTTGGGGGGCGCGAGGACATAGCGGTTACTTCGGCTATGCGTGGTACCGGCTTCGCGTTTCGGCAAGCGCGCCACCGGGAGAAACGCTCGCGCTGTGCGGACCGTTCTATGTTGACTATGCCTATCAAGTTTTCGTCGACGGAAAATTGCTTGGCGGCGTCGGCGATTTTTCCAAGCGACCGCCGACGGCCTACAACATACACCTGCCGAAGATCTATGCGTTGTCGGAAACATCTGGCTCGGTATCTTCAGGAAGCGAAGGCTCGATGCTCATCGCGGTCCGAGCGTGGATGGGACCGTGGGCACTGGGATTGCCCGATGCGGGAGGGATTCACATCGCACCGGCGCTCGGCACGACGGCGGGCGCCGAATCGCTTTACCACATCCAATGGTCAGAGATGATCAAGGGCTACGTTGTGGACGCGAGCGAAGGTGTTCTCTTTTTGCTGCTCGCCGGGATGGTTTGTACGTTGATTCCATTTGACCGATCGGATCCTGCTTACCGCTGGCTGGCCGCTGCGTTGGTCTTGATTGCTCTTGCGCGCGCGAATCAGGCTGTTTTCTTCTGGTGGCAATTCGAAAGCGTGCAGGGATTCGAGCTGGCGACAATTGTGCTTTTTGTTCCGCTGAGCCTGGGGGCGTGGACATTGGCTTGGTGCAGTTGGCTGCGATTGCGTGAATACGCCTGGATGCCCAAAGTCGCCGGCATCGCCACGGTTCTTTATATTGCTATGGAATCGCTGCGGCGTTCCTGGTTTTACGGTGATTTCCCGCACTGGGTCAATGCTCTCACCGGCCTTGGAATTACTGTGATTCGGTTACTGTTTGCGCTTTTCACGTGCTGGATCATTTTCCGCGGCCTGATGCAAGAGAGCCGCGAGAAATGGCTGACGCTGGCGTCGATTGTGCTGATCTCAATCGGGCTTTTCGCTTCGGAACTCTCAATGCTGCACATTCCCGGAATCTGGTTTCCGTTCGGTGTCGGCGTGTCACGTACGGAATATGCCTACGCTGGCTTCGATGTCGTTTTCTTCGCGCTGCTGCTCCAGCGATTGTTTTCCTTTGCGCGAGAGCGAAGCACGTTGACACCTGCGGCCTCGGAGCGGTAAGAAACGCTCTCGGGGAGGCGCGCAGTGCGCGCCGGAGCATGAGAAAGCACGAAGCAGCCAAAAAGCCAGCGACCAAAGATTTTCAATTCATCGCGGGGAATCTGGCGCTCGATTTTGTGAATACGGTTGGAGACCGGCTAGGCATATCGCGTGATTATTTTGTGTCCGTCGGCGAATTCAATCGCTGGGCGCGCCTGCGCGGGTTGCTGAGAGATGGCGAATTTTTGCCATTGAGCAAACAGCAGTTCGAAGAGATCCTCGGCGTTCGCGAAGAGCTGTACCACCTTTTTCGCGCTCTCTCGCGCGGTGCACGGCCAACGCAACGCCTGCTGCAGATACTGAATGTGAGATTCAGAGATGTGGCGAAGAAACGGCGACTCGTAATTGCTGAAAGTGCGGTCGTCTGGCAATGGGAGGCGGCGAAGCGCGATCCGGACCGCGTATTAGGTCCGATTCTGTTCAGCGCCACGGAGCTATTGGTCTCCGGGTTGTGGCGAAAAATTCGCCAGTGTGACGACGTTTATTGCGGATGGCTTTTCGTCGATCGCTCGCGTGCGGGGCGCAGGCGCTGGTGCAGCATGGCAGACTGCGGTAATCGGGCGAAAGTGCGGAGGTTTTATCGCAAGGCCACGCTTGGGCGTTCCGCGCGCCGCTCTAATGCTTAGATTGTTTCTGGCGCGCTGAGGAGAGCGCCACGGGAAGCGATCACGCGCGCATACCAATGCGCTGAATCCTTCAAAATGCGATTTTGAGTTGGGAAGTCGATAAAGATCATGCCGAAACGCTGCGTGTAACCTTCCTGCCATTCGAAATTATCGAGCAGCGACCAATGCAAATAGCCCCGTAGAGGAACGCCATCGCTTGCGGCGCGCGCGAGTTGTTGCAAGTAGCGTGCGGCAAAATCGATTCGCTGAGGATCGTGAACCTTTCCATCGAGCGAAATCCAGTCGCGCGTTGAGCAGCCATTTTCCGTAATCAAGATAGGAATTTTATAGCGCTCGTAAAGCCATTTGGGTGCGCAATACATCGCGTCAGGCGTCACTTGCCAGCCGAAGGCCGTCAGTGGAAATCCCGCGGAGAAGGGAACCGGTTCCGCTGCTCCGTTGGCGCCCGCGCGCACGAGCCAGCCGCCATAGATGTTGGCGCCGAGAAAATCGATCGGCTGGCGAATGATTTCCATATCGCCTGCGCGAATTTCGGGAGCATCGTTTCCCAACGCGGCGAGCGCATGCGGGGGATATTTCCCGAGAAAGACAGGGTCGAACCACCAAGCGTTTTCGCGCCACCAATGCGCGCCTTCGAAATGATCGAGTGGCGTGGCAAAGGTAGAGATGCGTGCAGCGGCTACATCGGGCGCAGTTGCGCTTTCGGGAAGCGAGGGGGAAACGTCGTTGAGATAACCGATCTGAGCAGGCCGTTTGGAGTTCGCGCGAATGGCCTGGACAGCACGGCCATGCGCCAGAAGCGTGATGTGCGCGGCGCGCATGTATTCGCGGCGCGGCAGTTTCTCGCCGGGGGCTTGCACGCCCGTAACATAGGCGCCGCCGATGAAGGAGCGCGGCTCGTTGACTGTGAGCCAGTACGTGACGCGATCGGAAAGCGCGTGTGCCAGAGCCGCAGCATAGTCGCCGAACCATTCCGCCATTTCGCGACGAAGCCATCCGCCGCGGCGATGAAGAGCGAGCGGCGTGTCCCAGTGGAATAAAGTGACAATGGGCTGAATGTTCGCGGCGAGAAGATCATCGACCAAACGACTATAGAAATCGAGACCCTTCGGATTGGGTTGGCCTGTGCCATCAGGAAAAATGCGCGGCCAGGAAATGCTGAAGCGAAATGCGGTCAGTCCCATTTCGCGCATGTGGCCGACATCTTCGGC
>JASHRL010000177.1 GCA_030037355.1 Candidatus Acidiferrales bacterium
CGCAACTCCATCGCGCGAATCGCAGCGTCAACAGATGCTGGCATGGAGCCCAAATGCACCGGCATGTGATCGCCCATGGCCAACACTTCACCGTCGCTGTCGAAGACCGCACACGAATAATCGCGCCGCTCTTTGATATTCGGCGAAAATGCCGACCGCCGCAGCACTCCGCCCATTTCTTCGGCGACGGAGTGGAAAAGATTCTTGAAAATTTCCAGGCGTACGGGATCGAAGCTCATCTGCGGCGCTCCATCACCAGATTTCCATACGCGTCCACGCGAACGTGCCATCCAGGAAGAACAACTGTCGTCGCGCTGTATTCGGCCACAATCGCCGGGCCGCGTAAACGATTCCCCGCACGAAGACGCGCGCGGTCGTAAATTCGCGTTTTCGCCGGCTTGCCGCCGAAGAACACGTCGCGCTCGCCCATCAGCACGCCGCTTGCGTCGGCACTGCCACTGGAAATTTTTTCGAGGGAAGGCTTCGGAGTCAGCCCTGCGGCCCGCGCGCGGACATTCACGATTTCCACGGCGCGCGCGGCATCTGCATAGCCGTACCGCTTGTCATGGGCGCCGTGAAACGCGGCGATGAAATCTCCATCCGCTGGGACGCTCAATTCATACGCCTGGCCGATATAGCGCATATCCAGCAGCCGCTCGATTCTGATTTTTGCCGCCGGGAAACCCTCGCCGCGCATCTCCTTCACCGCCTGTTTTTCGATCGCAGAGAATTCTTTTTGCAGGGCAGCGCGCGCTTCTCGCAACGATCGGCCAGCAAGCAAGATCGTGCGAGAAAAATCCTTGCTCACGTCAGCGCGAAGAATGCCCAGCGCCGAAAGGCCGCCGGGGAATTTCGGCATCAGCACACGCGGGATTTCGAGCGCCGCCGCGAGTCCGCACGCATGCAGGCCGCCCGCTCCGCCGAATGCGACGAGCGTGTAATCGCGCGGATCATAGCCGCGTTCGATGGAGATGACGCGAATCGCCTTCTCCATATTGGTTTCGACAACGTCGAGAATTCCCTGCGCAAATTGCTCCGCCGTTTTCATTTTGCCTCGGGCGCGGCCCATCCAGTCGCGGGCGCGCTCCAGATCGAGGTGAAAATCGCCGCCGAGAAAACCTTCCGGCACAATACGGCCGAGAATCAGATGCGCATCGGTAACGGTCGGCCTCGTTCCACGGCCATAGCAGATGGGACCGGGGTCGGCACCCGCGCTTTCCGGTCCCACACGCAATGCGCCGCCGCGATCAAATCGTGCGAGAGACCCTCCACCGGCTCCGACGGTATGAATGTCGAGCATGGGAACGGCGACGGGGAGGCCGGCGACCTCCGATTCGTTCGTCGTGCGCAGCGGGCCGTCGATCAGCGCGACATCGGTAGACGTCCCGCCCATGTCAAAAGCAATGATGCGCGGGAAGCCGGCGAGCTCGGCGATGTATTGCGCTCCCAGCGCTCCGCCCGCGGGGCCCGATAGGATTGTGCGCACCGGTTCGCGCGCGGCCGTTGCTGCCGAAATGATTCCGCCGCTCGATTGCATCACACGCACGCGCGCCCGGCCGTTTCCCTGTTCGCCACGGCTCATGCGATTCGCCACTCGTTCGATTTCGCTCAGGTATTCGCTCATCAGAGGTAGGAGGGCCGCGTTCTCGACGGTCGTCGCCGTGCGTTCGTATTCGCGAAACTCCGGAAAAATTTCATACGACGCCGAAACTTGAAATCCCATGGCGCGCAATTGCTTGGCGATTTGTTTTTCATGCGCGGAATTGGCGAACGAAAAAAGGAGGCATACTGCGACAGCTTCGGCGCCGGATTTTTTCACTGCACGGACCACGCGGCCCAATTCACTTTGCGTGGGGCGTAAGAGTACGCGCCCATCCGCGCCGATTCGCTCTTTCAACCCGAAGCGTCTTTCTCGCGGAGCAAGCGGCTTGGGGCGTTCGACGAAAAAATCGTATAGTCGTGACCGCGCCTGGCGCCCGATTTCGAGCACGTCCTCGAATCCCGCCGTTGTCACGAGCGCGACGCGCCCGGCTTTTCCTTGCAGGAGCGCATTCGTGCCCACGGTGGTCCCGCACGTCAATTCGAACGCGCCATCATCGGCCAAATCGGATTCGACAGCGATCTTTTCCAGCGCATCCGCAATCGCCCGCGCGGGATTTTCCGGAGTCGAGAGCACTTTCAGAATTCGCAGCTCGCCTCCGCGCACGAAGACGCAGTCCGTGAATGTTCCGCCCGTATCGATGGCCACGCGCATGGACGCGCGATTGTATAGAATTCGGAGGCGGCACGCAAAAGCATCGCGCAATCTCGGTGAAGATTTCTGTACAGCGAATCACTCTCTGCAGAAGGCTCGCCCTCGCAACTTCCGAGTAGTACTAAAGTTCTACGCGCGATTGTTTCGTTTTGGAAACGCCTGTTTCGCTCAATGTGGCGGCCTCGAAAATCTTAGGCATACTAGCGGAGTTGGTTCTTTAGCCAGCCTTAGGCGGCCTTTGAGCGTTCGGTCACGCTCTCTGGCACAGGCCGGCGCCCATGACGACGACTAAACAAACGCGGAGCACAAAGCCCGAAGAGCGCGAGCTTGCGCGCAAGCGCCGCGAGCAGGAGCGCCTTGAAGCGGAGCTTGCGGAGTGCGAGCTGCGCCTCGCCACGCTGCGCGGCGAATTGGGAGCGCTCGAGCGGCGCTATTTGAAGCTCGTCGGCTTGCCATACGCCGAGCTCGACGAACTTCGCGCGCAGATTGCCGAGCGCATGGCCGCCGAGGATCCGCAAAATGAACGATTGCAGCGTGCCGCTCAGGAAGCTCGTGCTCGCGCAGATGAATCGCGCGGCGCAGCCTCCGTGAAGGAATCCGAGGAAACGAAGCAGTTCACGCCGTCAGCGGAGCTGAAACGCAAATACCGTGAAGTCGCCAAAGCGATCCATCCCGATCTGACGACCGATGCTGCGGATCGCACGCGACGCCAGGAACTCATGGCCGAAGCCAACGCGGCGTATCAAAAAGGCGATGAAGCGCGCCTCGGCAAAGTGCTCGATGTGTACGAGTCGAGCCCCGAAGCCGTACAGGGCGATGGCGCGGGCGCGGAACTGGTTCGCGTGATTCGCAAACTCAGTTTGATGAAAAATCGCCTCGGCGAAATCGAAATCGAACTGCAAAACCTGTTCAACTCCGACATTTATCTGCTGAAAATTCAAGCCGAAGAAGCGCAGGAGCAGGGGCGCGACCTTCTCTCCGAGATGGCTGAAAAAGTCCGCAGGCGCATCGCGGATTCAAAGGAACGCATGGAAGTTCTCACGCCGGGGCGCGTGCACTGATGCCTTCGCGACTCAAACGCGAAACGCGCGAGATCGCCCGCAGCCAGCCGGGCGCGATCACCGTCCTTTCGTCGCCGCTGGTCTTGCGCGGCCTGCGCGAGTTCCCGCAAACATCGCGCTGGAGCATCAAGCAAGCTTTCGCCGAGCCGCGCACGCATCTCTCCATATCCAAGCACGGATACGTCGCCGGATATTCCGCCGCGACGCGCGAATTGAGCCAGCGTGTGGAAATCGCCGACCTCGAACTGAGCGCCGAGCCCACAGCGATTGCCGTTCCCGATGAGCCTTTTGTCGCGCGGCCTGATTTCCCCGGCTCTTTCGCCTGGGACCCTGCCGGGCGTTTCCTCATTGGCGCTTCGGGAACATGGCAGCCCGAACTGCATTTCTTCGACGCGCGCGCGGGCCGCTTCATCGGCCGCTTCGATCCCTTTCGCGTTTTTCCCGCGCATCTTTGCTGGTCGGAGAGCGGAAAATATTTCGTCGCTGCTTCTGACGGTTCGGAAAATGGCGCTCTGATGCTCTGGATGGCCGGAAACTCGCCGAAAGAGTTCGAGGAACTGTGCCAGCTCGATAGCGGAAGCTTCCCGGATTTCTCCACGCCGCAAGAAGAGCCCGGCGATCAGGGGCAATTCTGGGGATTTGGCGCGACCGCATTCCGTCCCGACGAAAAAGCTCTGGCCACGGTTTTGGAATTCGAAGGCGACTGGTCCGACGACGCCATCGCCATTGTTCGCGTCCCGACGCTCGAGACCATCGCGCGATTCGACACCGCCGGCCACACAACGGATCTTTCGTGGTCCAGCGACGGACGCCTCGTTTTCTTCTGCGCTTCTGGCCAGGCCTATTCGCTCGACGTGTCCGGCGAAAATATTGCTTCCCTGCCCTTTGCCGCGGAGCTTTGCGCTTGCCATCCCACGCTTCCGCTGTGCGCGTTCTACAATTCCTGGCTCAAAAATTCCGCGCGCGGCCGCATTTTTGTCGCGGATCTGCAGAGAAACACGATTCTCGAAGAATGCTGGGCCGACGGAATCGCCGGCCTGCGCTGGAGCCACGACGGCCAGATGCTTTACGCCGTCGCGCAGGATGGCACGGCGTATCTCTTCGAACGCCCACTCGCGTAACGCCTCAGGCAGTTTTCGCTTCGCTGTATTTCGCCAGGATTACTGCGCGGCGGGCTTGGCGTGCGTGGAAAATCCCAGCGGAAAATTCGGCTGAGCATTGAGCGAAGCATCCGCGCGTTCGCCCGCTGCGAATTTTGGATACGCGGCTGCGGCAATCATCGCCGCGTTGTCGGTCGAAAGCGCGCGGCTCGGGAAAAAGACTTCCATCCCGCGCTTCTGCGATTCTTCCTCAAATCGTACGCGCAGTTGGCGATTCGCCGCCACGCCGCCGGACACCAGCACGGACTCGACCGCGAACTGCTCCGCCGCCGTCAGCGTCCGCCCGACCAAATCTTCCACCACGGCGTGCTGGAAGCTCGCGATTAAATCGAGCGTCGCCTGGCCTGACAACGCGCGCAGCGCATCCGCGCTTCGTTCGCCGCGCGCCAGAGCTTGCTGCCGCGCATCGATCTCCGGCTGGAACTCCGGCCGCTTCCGCAAATAATAAAGCACCGCCGTCTTGATGCCGCTGTAACTGAAATCGTAAGGATTGCCGCGCACCTTCGTCGCGCCAAACCGCACCGCCAACGCGTTCCCATGCGCCGCGAGCTTGTCGATAATCGGTCCGCCGGGGTAGCCGAGCGCCAGCATCTTCGCCACCTTGTCGTACGCTTCGCCGGCCGCATCGTCGCGCGTCCCGCCGATGCGTTCATAAACGAACTGTCTTGCGCCATTTTCCGCCGCGCTCGCTCGCGTTTCCACGCGATAGAGCAGCGTATGCCCGCCGGAGACAATCAGGCACATGGCCGGCAGCTTCGGCGCGCGCCCGGCGGCATGCGCTTCGAGCAGCACCGCATGAACATGGCCTTCCAGATGATTCACAGCGATGAGCGGCTTGCCGAGCGAAAGCGCCAGCACTTTGCCGTACGTCAATCCCACAAGCAGCGCGCCAACCAGCCCCGGCCCTTGCGTCACGCCGATGGCGTCCACGTCGCCGAGCGTCAGTCCGGCTTGCGCCACAGCCTCGCGCACAACGGGCACGATCTGCCGCAAATGCTCGCGCGACGCCAGCTCCGGCACTACGCCGCCATATTTCCTGTGGATGTCCACTTGCGATGCGACGACGCTCGACAAAATCTTCACGCCATTGGCGACGATCGCTGCGGCCGTCTCGTCGCATGAGGATTCGATCCCCAGGATTCGCGTTTTTGCTTCTCGCTGCTCGGCCATGGCTCTCATCATGTTAGCATAAGCACAAGCGCGCTTTTCGCGCAGGCGCATTCGATTGACTTCTTTTCTCGCCGCACGTAATTTGGCTGCGGCGCTTCAGGATGAACGAGGGAGAAATGACCGACAAAATCAAACGCGTCCGCAAAGCCGTCTTCCCCGCCGCCGGGCTTGGCACCCGCTTTCTTCCCGCGACGAAAGCGCAGCCCAAGGAAATGCTGCCTGTCGTCGATAAGCCGCTCATTCAGTATTCGGTCGAAGAGTGCGCCGCATCGGGCATTGAAAAT
>JASHRL010000178.1 GCA_030037355.1 Candidatus Acidiferrales bacterium
TCATCTTGCGAATCTCCTGATGGAGGCACCGCAACCCGGCAAGGTTCATGGCGTTCGTCGCTAAGAAAATTTTCCTCACCAAAGGCGTCGGAAAACACCGGGAGCGGCTATCGAGCTTCGAGCTCGCCCTGCGCAACGCGGGCATTGCCGCATGCAATATCGTCCGCGTCTCTTCGATTTTCCCGCCGCACTGCAAATTGATTTCGCGCAGCGAAGGATTGAAGCACCTGAAACCCGGGCAGGTCGCGTTCGTGGTCATCAGCGAAAATCAGACGCGCGAACCGCATCGCTTGATCGCCGCTTCGGTGGGCGTGGCGCTGCCGGGCGATAAATCGATGTACGGCTACCTTTCCGAGCATCACTCTTTCGGCGAACCCGAGGAAATCGCGGGCGAATACGCGGAAGAACTCGCCGCGGAAATGCTGGCGACGACACTCAACGTCGAATTCGATCCGGATCTTTCCTGGGACGAGAAAAAAGAGGTCTACCGGATCTCTAACAAGATCGTGCGGACGATGAACATCACACAATCCGCTGTTGGGGACAAGCGCGGGCTGTGGACCACCGTGCTCGCGGCGGCGATTCTGCTCGGCGACGACGATTAAATTTTCTTTCTCGGTTTCGAAAATCATCACAATTTGTTTTTTGGCATGCTGCGCGCTGGTCGCGGCGAATTGCACGCGTGCGCAGCTAGCCTCCAGCGCGAGCGGCAAGCGCGGCGTGTTCATCGTTTTTCTTGGCTCGGGGACGCCCAGGCCGGATCCGCAACGCCAGGGGCCGTCGCTGGCGATTGTGGCCAACGGCAAAGCGTACATCGTCGACGCCGGAACGGGCGTCGTGAGGCAAGCGGCAGCAGCCTACCAGCACGGAATCGCCGCATTACAGCCGAGTCGCCTCGACATCGCGTTTCTCACACACCTGCATTCGGACCACACGCTCGGCCTGCCGGATTTGATTTTGACTCCGTGGGTGATGCATCGCGAGGTTCCGCTCGTACTTTACGGGCCTGAAGGAACCAAGGCGATGGCGGACAACATCGAGAAGGCGTGGGCGGAAGACATTCAGATTCGCATCGATGGCTTAGAGCATCTGAAGACGCCGGGACATCAGGTCGTCGTGCACGAAATTCAGCCGGGCGTCGTGTATCAGGATGCGAACGTCAAAGTGACGGCGTTCGCGGTGAAACATGGAAGCTTGAAAGAAGCGCTCGGGTATCGCTTCGACGCAGATGGAAAATCAATCGTGATATCCGGCGATACGCGGCCGACCGATAGCGTCGTCGAAGCTTGCAACGGATGCAACGTGCTGGTCCACGAAGTATATTTAGGGACGCCGGCGAATGCCGATGATGCGGCATATTTTTCGTCGTTTCACACTTCCGCGCAGGAACTTGGAGAAATCGCGGCAAAAGCCAGACCGAAGCTGCTGGTCGTCTGGCATTATGTTCCGCTGGGCGATACGGATCAGACGAAAATGGTGGACGAAATCCACCGCGCGTTTCATGGAACAGTCGTCGTGGCGAACGATCTCGACGTGATTTCGCCGTGAATCCGCGCGGCGCGCCTCAAAATGCACAGATCCGCGCTCAGCGAGGACGAGCTTGCCACGCGCAGCGTTTTCGTTCAGGCAACTGACTTACTGTCGAGGCTTTCCCATGCTCAATTTGCGGCTATGCTGGGTATAGTCGAAATGGGATGGCCAAGGACATACAAATCGCAAGCGTGAAAATTCTCGAAGGCGTACCGCTCGACCGATATAGCAATTATCGCATCGGCGGCCCGGCGCGCTATTTCTGCGATGCGACGAACGAGGAGGAAATCCGCGCGGCCGTTCTCTTCGCGCGTGAGCAAAAGCTGCCGCTGTTTATCCTTGGCGGCGGAACGAATCTGCTGATCAGCGACAAAGGTTTTCAGGGTGTGATTTTGAAGTCGAGCCTGATGCAACTCGAAGCGCAGGGCGAAACGGTCAGCGTGGGCGCCGGCGTGATGGTCGCGGACCTACTGAAATTCACAATTGAGCATTCGTTGAGCGGCCTCGAATGGGCCGGCGGATTGCCGGGAACCGTCGGAGGCGCGGTGCGCGGAAATGCCGGGGCGTTTCGCGGCGAAATCAAGGATCGAATTCTTTCCGTCGAGAGTTTCGACATTCAGACTCTCGAAACGATTTCGCGCGATAACGTAGCGTGCAAATTTGGATACCGCTCGAGCATTTTCAAGGAGAAAGACGGGCGCGAAATCATCTTGTCCGCCAAAATCAGGCTGGAGAAAGGCGACGCGGCGAAAATCGCGGCGGCGATTCAGGAGAAGATCAATTACCGCTTGGAACGCCACCCGATGGAATATCCGAATATCGGCAGCACGTTCAAGAACGTGGACCTGAATCTCGTGCCGAAAATCTGGCGCGACGCCGTGGCGAAAGTTGTGAAGGTCGATCCCTTCCCTGTCGTCCCGACGGCTTACCTGATTTCCGAAGCGGGCTTGCGCGGCACGCAGCACGGCGGCGCGATGGTCTCGCAGAAGCATCCGAACTTCATCGTGAATCTGGGGAACGCCACAGCGGCGGACGTCGAATATCTGATCGGCGCGGTCAAGGAACGCGTCTACGAAAAATATGGGATTCGCCTGGAAGAAGAAATTCAGCGTGTCTGAAGCTTTCGGCTAATCTCAGTCGTCAAAGAATTTCTCCTTCCCTTGCCTTTCGCTTTGCAATCGCGGTTTGCTCAGGTAATGTATTTCCGCCGAGGGCTCTTGCAAGTGGCGTTTGCCGCCGACTGAAAACGAAGAGGAAAGCAAAAATCCAAGCTAGAGGAATGCGACTGTGCCATTGAAGAGTTACACGCCTGTGCCGCCGGAGAATTTTGGCGGGATTCCCGAAGAAAATGCGCGGTACGAGACTTCGCGCGCGGTGATTTTTCCCGTGCCGCTCGAGCGCACGACCAGTTACGAGCACGGCACGCGCAATGGCCCGGCGGCGATTATCGCCGCCAGCCGCAACATGGAAACGTGGGATGAAGAGTTGGGCATCGAGACATGCACACAAATCGGCATCGCCACGCTGCCGGCCATCGACACGGCCGAAGGAACGCTCGAGAAAGTTCTCGCGGATCTGCATACGGCTGAGCTCGGCTTGCTTGCAGACGGGAAATTTCCCGTCGTATTGGGCGGAGAGCATTCGCTGACTCCGCCGCTCGTCGCCGCAGCGGCGAAGAAATTTCCAAACCTGAGCGTGCTGCAAATCGACGCGCACGCCGATTTGCGCGAGGGGTATCAAGGCAATCCCGCCAGCCACGCCTCAGCAATGCGCCGCGTCGTGGAAATTTGCCCGGCCGTGCAGGTGGCGATTCGTTCGCTCTCCATTGAAGAAGCCGAGGCCATTCCGCGGCTGCGCACGAAAATTTACTGGGCGCGCGATATCGTCCGAGCGCCGCTCGAAAGCTGGATTCCAAAAGTCGTCGCGGACCTTTCCGAGCACGTCTATCTCACCGTGGACCTCGACGGCTTCGACCCTGCCTACATGCCCGCGACAGGGACGCCCGAACCCGGCGGGCTCGATTGGCATCAAGTGACGTCGCTGATTCGCGAAGTGGCCAAGGCACGCAAGATTGTGGCCGCGGACGTCGTCGAGTTGCTGCCTCAACACGGCGATCACGCCTCGGATTTCCTGGCGGCGAAGCTCGTCTACAAAATTCTTGGCTACGTGCTGTGCAAGCGAACGTAGCATGCAATAATTGCAAGAGCCGGCCCTCGAGTCGTTGCGCGCACGAAGGTTCATTCTGAATTACCATTCGACGCGCGATTGAAAAT
>JASHRL010000179.1 GCA_030037355.1 Candidatus Acidiferrales bacterium
GATTCCCAACACCACGATTACGCTTGCGCAGACGGTTGCGGCGGGCACGTTCAACGGCCCTCCCACGCCGAAGAGCGGCGGCGAACTCGAGCTTTTTTATAAGAGTCTTCCGGCATTCTGCCGCGTCGTTGCCGAGGCGAAGCCGACCTCAGACTCCGACATCAAAATCGAAGTCTGGCTTCCGGTCTCGGGATGGAATGGCAAGCTGCAAGGAATCGGCGGTGGCGGATTCGCCGGATCGATAGACACTGTGCAACTCGCAACGTCGATGAAGGCGGGGTACACCGCGACGGCGACTGACACGGGGCATACCGGGTCATCTCCAATGGATGCAGGCTGGGCGATGGGGCACCCGGAAAAGATTATCGATTACGGCTATCGCGGAATTCATGAGATGACGCGCGTCGCCAAGACAGTAATCGCGGCTTATTACTCCAAGCCTCCACAGCGCTCATTCTTCGCCGGATGTTCCAACGGCGGGCGGCAGGCGTTGATCGAAGCCCAACGTTATCCCGAGGACTATGACGGGATCTTAGCCGGCGCTCCGGTGATCGACTTCACTGCTCTGATCGCGGCTTTTGCTTATGACACCCAGGTTCTGACAATGGATCCGGCCAGCTTCATTCCTCCGGCAAAGATTCCCACGATTGCAGCGGCGGTGAACGCCGCGTGCGACAAGATGGACGGCGTGCACGATGGCATTCTGAACGATCCGCGGCAGTGTCATTTCGATCCCGCGACGATCCAGTGCAAGGGAGAGGATTCCGACAAATGCCTGACGGCCGCGCAGGTCACTGCGCTGAAGAAACTTTACGCGGGAATGCTTGATTCCAAAGGGCGCGTGGTTTACCCCGGATATCTGCCCGGCGGCGAAGAGAGTCAAGGCGGGGGTCCAGGCGGCTGGGAAGTCTGGATCACCGGCCCGGCGCCCGGGAAGAGTGCCATTGCGTCTTCCGCCAACGGATTCTTTTCCGACTTTGTATTCGGGAAGTCCGATTGGGACTACAAGACGTTCAAGGTTGATGCGGACCTGAAAGCAGCCAATGAGAGAACCGCGCAGATCCTGAACGCTACAGATCCCGACCTCAACCCATTCAAAGCCCGTGGAGGAAAGTTGATTCTCTATCAGGGTTGGAATGATCCGGCAATCCCGCCGTTGAGCACGATCAACTATTACGAGAGCGTCGTCAAGAAAATGGGGCGAAAAGATGTCGATTCTTTCGTCCGCCTCTACATGGTGCCGGGCATGCAACACTGCTTGGGAGGCCCGGGGCCGGATTCGTTCGGAGCGTTCTATGACCTGAAGTTCGACGACCCGCAGCACAGCGTGGACGCATCTTTGGAACAGTGGGTGGAAAAGGGCACGGCGCCGTCAACAATTATTGCGTCGAAGTTTGAAGACCAGGACGAAACGCACGCGAAGATGACGCGGCCTCTGTGCCCGTATCCGCAGGCAGCGAAGTACAAAGGCAGCGGTGATCCGAATGACGCCTCGAACTTTGTGTGCGAGCGACCGAAGAAATAAGCTCTTTTTACGACAACTGAATTACTTCGAGGTGCTGTTCCATTGGTGTTCGCGGATCAGGTTTGCAGCCGTACTTTTAAATTTGCATTGGAAGGATTCAAGGAGAGAACCAAATGAAACGAAACACAGTCAAGATGATCGCATTGGGACTGTTTGCGCTGGCGCTGGCCCTTGTCCTGGGCGAAGTTCGACGTGCGCAAGCACAGGACGCCAAGAATCCGTATCCCACGAGCATGGCGCCCCTGGATCAGTACCTTATGGACCGCGATGCCGAAATCGCCTTGGCGCGAAGCGCGGCTCCGCCATCCATCGCCAAGGACGCCACGGTTTATGTCCTCGGAAGAAATGGCTTTGAGATCGCGGTCAAAGGCACGAACGGCTTTGTCTGCGACGTAGACCGGTGGATGGACGCATTCGAAAACAGTCCCGAGTTTTGGAACCCCAAGAGGCGCGGTCCGGTTTGCTACAACGCGCAGGCTGCCCGGACGATGATACCGATCCTCTTGATCAGGACAAAAATGGTATTGGCTGGAAAATCGAAAGCTGAAATGGATGAGGGTATGAAGGCCGCGATTGCGAAAGGGGAAGTGCCAGCCATCGAGCCCGGCGGAATGGCCTTTATGATGTCGAAACAAGGGTTCCTGAACAGCAAATGCGGGAACTGCGGTCCCCATCTCATGTTTTACGTTGCCGTGAAGGACGCAAAGACTTGGGGTGCAGACGCGCCTGGCTCCCCGGTTTATCTAAGTCCACACCTTAATGGTGATCCGGAGCCGGTGACCGAGTTCGACGTTTTTGTGTCCAAGTGGTCGGACGGAACGCCGGCGGACTAGGGCGGCCATGCTCACTGACGTCGATCTCAACGCAAATTCGAGGCATGACCATGCGAAAAAAATCGGAGAAATCTCAAAGCTTCCGGGAAATGTAAGGGGAGGAAGAAGTGATCATGAAGCTCTTCGACATCCCTGAAGAAATTGCCAGGGGGACGCGAGGGATGATTGTAGCTGCGGTGTTGCTGCTATTGGTGGCGGCTGGGGCGAGCGCAAAACCGCAATCACGGCAATCACCAGCGATGAGCGCCTCGGGTCACACGGATGCGAGAACATCGAATACCGAAGCACAATCTCCAGCGTCGGCGATTCGACCCTTCAAGGCGCATGTCCCGGATTCCGTTCTCGCGGATCTCGATCGTCGCCTGGCGGCGACTAGGTGGCCCGATCAGCTCCCCGGCACGAGTTGGGAGTACGGAGTGGATATCAAGAAAGTGCGCGAATTGGCGGACTACTGGCAGAAACAATTCAACTGGCGCGCACAAGAAACGCGGATCAATAACTTCGATCAGTTCACGACAGTAATCGACGGGCAGCAAATTCATTTTATCCATGAGCGCTCGCCCCGTCCCGACGCAATTCCGCTCCTGCTGATTCACGGATGGCCGGGTTCGTTCCTCGAATTCCTGAAGATGATCGGGCCGCTCACACGGCCGCCGAGCGCGAGCATGCCAGCATTCGACGTGGTGGTTCCTTCTCTTCCCGGATTTGGATTTTCGGGACCCACAACAACGCGTGGCTGGGGCCCAAGGCGCATGGCGAGTGCCCTCATCGTGCTCATGGATCGGTTAGGCTACTCCCGCTACGGTGTTCAAGGCGGAGATTGGGGTTCTACAGTAGCCCGTGAGATGGCTCGCCAGGCCCCCGAGCACGTGATCGGGCTGCACCTGAACCTTTTGTACGCAGCTCCTCCGAACCAAGAAGCGATTGCGAAAATGAGCGACTTCGAGCGGAAGCGCTTTTCATACTTTCAATCGGAAGAGAGCAGTTTCTTCAACCTCCAGGCCAGTGAACCCCAGACTCTTGCATACGCCTTGACCGACTCGCCGGTCGGGTGGCTAGCCTGGATGATCGACAAATTCCAATTCCTTACCGACAACAACGGCGATTTTCTTACCGCAGTGGACCGCGACACATTTCTGACAGATGTCACGCTCTACTGGGTGACCGGAACGATAGGTTCCTCCATGCGGATATATCGCGAGGACCGTCTCGCAGAGAAAGAAACAGGTCCACTCCCATATCTGAAAACCCCGGTGGCATACGCGGATTTTCCGAAGGAAGTGTACGCCACGCCCCTTGCCTGGATTGAGCGGAGCTATAACGTTGTGCAATACACGAAAATGCCGAGGGGCGGTCACTTCGCCGCGCTTGAGCAGCCCGATCTTTTGGTCAACGATATACGGAAGTTCTTTCCAAAAGTTAACCATGCTGAACCCATGAAGCCAGACACCACAGCACCCGACGAGCAATTGGGAAGTGGTTTTGAGTCGAAGTTCGCGGAGGCGAATGGCACGGAACTCCACTATGTGCGCGGAGGGAGTGGGCCTGCTGTTGTCTTGCTGCATGGATTTCCCGAGGATTGGTACGAGTTTCATCGTGTCATGCCTCTCTTAGCGCAGCGGTTCACGGTGATTGCAGTAGACCTCCGGGGAGTAGGCGAGTCTGCGCCATCCGACAGCGGCTACGATGCAGCGAACCTTGCCGAAGATATTCATCAGCTCGTGACTAATCTGGGCCTGGAACATGTCTATATTGTGGGGCACGACGTTGGAGGAATGGTGGCCTATGCGTTTGCACGCCGTTATGCGGAGACGGCGCGCGGGGTGATGATTCTCGACTCGGGCTTTCCTGGCCTCGACCCGTGGCAGGAGATTGTCAGTCACGCATGGCACGTGCGCTTTAATCAGACTGACCTGGCGGAAAAGTTGGTGAGCGGCCGTCAAGCTGCGTATTTCCGGTATTTTTTTGGAAACTTAAGCGATGTCGATGTGGACCACTATGCAGACGCTTACCGAGATCCGGACCACCTGCGGGCTGCGTTTGAGACCTATCGTGCGTTTCCCGCAGATGCGAAATTTTTCACCGCGCAAACCGGGCGCACGGACATTCCGATCGTCATCGGCGCAGGCGAACATGACCTCATCGAGTCTTTCTTGCCGCGTATTGCCGCCGCGATTCGGGCGCACGGATGCACGAACGTGAAGGTGGAGACGATTCCAGGCGCAGGACATTACGTTGCTGACGAGGCACCCAATGCTCTAGCGAAACTGATGGAACGCTATGCGGCTGTTTCAACAAAATCAAACTAGGGGAGGGTATATGCTTTCCAGCGACCTTTCCTTGCTTGCCGCTCGATCACTCCGTTGGAATGGAAGCCGCCTCCGATCCGCTTAATTTAATTCTGTGGTGCCACGAGGAAGCGGAGAAATGTGTTGACAGGGTACCGACCAGTCGGTATGTTCATGCTGGATGCGGGGATCATTTCGCTGCGGAGGGAAGACGCAATTATGGAGGCGCTTGAAGATGCCGAGAAAAATCGCACGAAGAACCGTCGGGAAAATCCTAGCGGGGGCCGTTGCGTTGGCCGTACTGGCAGTGACGGCGATGAGCGCGCGGGCTCAGGATCAGAGGGTTTATCCAAAGATGCTGCCGCTTGCGGATTATTTAATGGATCGGAATGCGGCAATCGCGCTGGCGCGGAGCGCCGCGCCGCCGGGCATTTCAAAGGATGCGTCAGTTTTGGTGCTGACGGCCAAGGGTTGGGAGACAGCGGTCAAAGGGACGAACGGCTTCGTATGCATGGAGGGTCCAGCATGGGCGGCCAGCATCGATTTTTATGACATCTGGAATCCGAAGATGACGGGGCCGATTTGCCTCAATCCCGCGGCTGTGCGCTCAGTCCTGCCGATTTTTTACAAGCTGACGCAGATGACGCTGGCTGGAGTGGTCTCTGTAAAAGGACGCATCGCGGGGATTCAAGAAGCGTATGCGAAGAAGGAGATTCCGCCGCTGGAGCCGGGGGCAATGAGCTACATGATGTCCAAGGATGCATACCTTACGCATTTGGGCCATGCACACAATTTATGCCACGTGATGTTTTTCTTGCCGATGAGGGGTCCTTCGGATTTGGGCGAGAGTGATCCAAACTCTCCCATTGCTTCCACGTCTCTGTGGTTTCCGGACCCAGACAAACCGGATAGTCCGCTGAACAAAGAGCTGCCGCCGCTGCGGACTGTACCAATTGAAGTGCCGTATTGGTCCGATGGAACTCTCGCATTCACTAAATAGGGCCGTGTGGCGAGCGCAACGATCGGAGCAGCGCTCGGATATAGGGAGAGCGCATCCTCGAGGCTGTATTCGAGGTTTCGCTCTCAACGACTTCCAGGGTAAGGACCTAAATTGTGTGGCAGAGAATTCAGGCGCGACTAAGAGCGTGCATTTCACTACTTCAAGAGCAAGGCAGGTCTCGGTTATGCGGCAAGACTTTAGTTAGGGGAGGAAGAAGTGACTATGAAGCTCTTTGACATGCGTAAAGTTGCCCGGAAAACTGTTGGGAGAATCGTCGCCGCAGTATTGGCGCTGCTGGTGTTGGTGGCGACTGGGGCGAATGCGCAATCGGCAGAGGAGTTGAAAAAGAAGTACGCGAAGATGGCTCCGATTGATGAGTATTTGATGGAGCGAAATGCGGAGATCGCGCTAGCGCGATCGGCAGCGCCAGAGGCGATTTCAAAAGATGCGAGTGTCTTGGTGCTGACGCGCCATGGCTGGGAGACGGCGGTCAAAGGGACGAACGGTTTTGTGTGCTTCGTACATCGATCCTGGACAGGCAGCATTGACTATCCGGAGCTTTGGAATCAAAACATAAGGTCGGCAGATTGCTTCAATCCCGCCGCGGTGCGATCCGTCCTTCCGATTGAACAAATGATAACCAAAATGACGCTGGAGGGAGTGACCTCTGTCAAAGAGCGCATCGCCCGCATTCAGGCGGCGTATGCGAAGAAAGAACTGCCGCCTCTGGAACCAGGAGCTATGGGATACATGATGTCCAAGGACTCATACCTTGCCGACGGGGGCTCCCACAACCTTTGCCATTTGATGCCTTTCGTGGCGACGAGGAAAACGGACTCGGAATGGGGTGCGTGGCTGCCGCGTATGCCCATTGGCTCCGCTTCACACTGGTTCCCAAACCCAGGAACGGAAACTCCGCTGGAGCAAGAGCTGCCTCCGATGCGCGACCTCTATATCACGGTGCCGAGGTGGTCCGATGGCACCTCCATATTCGCGAAATGAGATATGATGGGCGCGGTTGGGACCAAAAGAGAATATGGATAACACAAGAGACAGAATTTTGGAGGCAGCCTTCGAGGAGTTCTCCCTCAATGGCTTTCAGGGCGGAAGCCTGAATCACATTGTGGAGAAATCGGGGGTGACAAAAGGCGCGCTATTTCACTATTTCAAAAGCAAGGCGGAGCTTGGTTACGCCATCGTAGAAGAAGTGCTTCCGCCGATGGGGCAGCGGCGGTGGATTGATCCTCTGAACGCGGCAAACGACCCGGTGGAAGCGATTAAACAAGCGTTTCGCCGCAACATTCGGGAGGACATTAAGAAAATCGAGGTGCTCACGCGGGGCTGTCCAACGAACAATTTGGCGCAGGAAATGTCGCCGCTCGACGAAGGGTTTCGCGAGCGCATCGAGAGGGGTTACGACCGGTGGCGAGAAGCGCTGGTCAATGCGCTCGAACGGGCGAAGAAGCGAGGGCAGATCAAGAAGAGCGTTGTACCTAAGGAAGTCGCGGCCTTGATCGTGGCGTGCCAGATGGGAATTTGGGGATCGGGGAAGAATTCGCAAAGCGGGGAGTTGATGATTCAAGCGAGCGAAGCGCTGTGCAGTTTCCTGGACACATTGAAAAAATAGGCCGGATGCGCGAGGAAGCCAAGAAAAGCAAGGGAATCACGCCAAGGGATGCGGAGGAGAAGGAATTAATGGCAACGAGCAATATTGTGAAACAGAACGTCGTTTCGCGCGGCGAGTGGCTGGATGCACGGAAGCGGCTTCTGGCCTTTGAGAAGGAGTTCACGCGCGCCCATGACGCGCTGGCCGCAACGCGACGACAGCTTCCGTGGGTGCGCGTCGAAAAAACGTACAAATTTGAAAGTCCGTGCGGGACGGAAACGCTGAGCGACTTATTTGACGGCCGCAGTCAGCTAATTATTCGCCATTTTATGTTCGGGCCCGGATGGAAAGAGGGCTGCGTGGGCTGCTCGTTCGCCTCGGATCATGTGGATGGCGCGCTGGTGCATTTGGAACATCATGACGTGAGTTACGTAGCTGTGTCGCGCGCGCCGTGGCAAGAGATTGAGGCATTTCGAAAGCGAATGGGGTGGCGATTCAAGTGGGTGTCGTCGCTGGCGAGCGATTTCAATTACGATTTTCATGTGTCGTTCCGGCCGGAGGAAGCAGAGACGGGAAAGGTCAATTACAACTATGCGCAGAGCGATTTCTTGAGTCCGGAGATGTCGGGACTGAGCGTGTTTTGCAAGGACGAGAGCGGCGAGATATTCCACACGTATTCGACATACGGGCGCGGCGACGAAGGGGGTCTGACTACCTATTTCTATCTCGACCTGACGCCAAAGGGACGGAACGAGACTGTGCGCGGGAATTTGAGCGATTGGGTGCGCCATCACGACCGGTATGAAGCTGGAGGGCACGTAGATCATCGAGGGCGTTATCTGGCGGGCGAGACTGCGGCGAAGTGCTGCGAAGAGGCGGAAACAAAGTCAGACGTTCAGAACGGCAACAGTTCAGGCAGGAAAAAGGTGTAGCAGGCGAGAGTAACGGCAGATTCCCTACTTGCCCACTACGCGGGCAAACGGCAGGCTGGGTCCTCGGAATGAAGAACATTTCCTAGAGCGCTGCTCCAAAAAAGACAAAATGTTCAGGAAGAATCCGAACGGCCGCGCAAGTGTGTCGTGCCAATTGTAGCTTTGACGTGAGAAGCCTGCGATAATCTGCGGCGCCATGGCCCTTCAATCTGGGACGCGCCTAGGTCCGTACGAAATCGACGCACCCATCGGTGCGGGCGGAATGGGAGAAGTGTATCGCGCGCGGGACACGCGGCTCGGGCGCGACGTGGCGATAAAAATCCTGCCGCAACACCTGACGGAAATGGCCGAGGCGAAACAGCGCTTCGAACGCGAAGCGCGTGCGGTTTCGTCGCTGAACCACGCGCATATCTGTACTTTGCATGACGTTGGCCATCAGGACGGCGTGGATTTTTTGGTCATGGAATATCTGGAGGGCGAGACACTTGCAAAGCGGTTAGAAAAGGGGCCGCTGAGCGGACCAGAGTTGTTGCGGATTGGGATCGAGATTGCCGATGCGTTGGAAAAGGCGCATCGCCAGGGCGTAGTTCATCGTGACCTGAAGCCCGGCAACATCATGCTGACGAAGTCGGGTGCGAAGTTGATGGATTTTGGGCTGGCGAAGTCTACGGTGGATGGGATGGCGGCTGCGGCGCCTCTTTCGAGCCTGACGCAATCGCTGAATCCTGCCGGACAGAATGCGACCGAGCCGTTGACGGCGCGCGGGACGGTGCTTGGCACGTTTCAGTACATGTCGCCGGAACAGATGGAAGGAAAAGAGACGGATGCGCGCAGCGATATTTTTTCCTTTGGCGCGGTGCTGTACGAAATGGCAACGGGCAAGCGCGCGTTCGACGGAAAAACGACGGCGAGCGTGATTGCCGCGATTCTGGAGCGCGAGCCTCCGGCGATTTCAAGCGTTCAGCCAATGTCTCCACCTGCATTGGACCGCACGGTGAAAATTTGCCTGGCAAAAGATCCGGACGAGCGCTTCCAGTCGATGCACGACGTGAAGTTGCAACTGGAATGGATTCGTGACGCAGGTTCGCAAGCGGGAGTGCCAGCGCCAGTGGTTGCGCACCGGAAAACGCGGGAACGTGTCGCGTGGGCGACGGCCGCGGTGCTGCTGATTATTGCAGGCATTTTTGCGACGGGCTATTTCTTGCGCGCGCCGACGGATGAGCCCGCGATTCGCGCGCTCATCAAGCCCGCGGCAGGTACAAGCATGACGAGCTACAACGGCGGGACGGCGGGATTCGCGATTTCACCGGACGGGCTTAAGGTGGTCTACGTGGCACTCGGCCCCGATGGAAGATCTCTATTGTGGGTGCGGTCGCTGGATTCGTTGCAAGGTCAGGCACTCGATGGCACTGATGGCGCCAGCATGCCATTTTGGTCTCCAGACAGTCGATTCATTGGATTCTTCGCGGGCGGAAAGTTAAAGAAAATCGAAGCGTCAGGCGGGCCGCCTTTGGCGCTTGCAGATGCACCGGGCGGCCGAGGCGGAACGTGGAACCGGGACGGGACGATTTTGTTTACGCCGTTCTTTGGCACGCCAGTGTTTCGCGTGTCGGACGCGGGAGGCGCAGCGACGCCCGTCACAACGCTCAATCGCAGCAACAATGAATCCACGAACCGATGGCCGTACTTTTTGCCGGATGGACGGCACTTTCTCTATCTGGCGGGCAATCCGCTGACGCCGGTGGGAAACCCAACCAATTCGATCATGGTTGGATCGCTGGACTCCAAGGAAACGAAGTTCCTGTTTCACAACCATTCCAATGCAATTTATGCGTCGGGCTACATTCTTTTTCTCCGGCAGAACACGCTAATGGCGCAGCGATTCGACGTCAAGAGGCTCGAATTGGCCGGCGAGGCTGTTCCGATTGCAGAAGACGTGGAAGACGTCGCGACACGAGTGCAGGGCAGTTTCTCCGCGTCTGACAATGGAACACTGGCTTACTTAGAAGAGGGAGGCATAACCCGCCAGATGTTGTGGTTCGACCGGAGCGGCAAGCAAATTGGGGCAATTCCAGGAACGGACAGCTATGCCGATCCGCACATCTCGCCGGATGGCAAGCAACTCGCCTTCATTCTCGAGGCGCCGTCGCAAGATGTGTGGCTTTACGACATGGCGCGCGGCGTGAAAACGAGATTTACCTTCGGATCGGGTAATGAATCGCCGAGGTGGTCGCGGGATGGGAGTCGCATCGCGTATACATCGATCCGCAATGGAGAGTTCGGAATCTATGCAAAGGCTGCGGATGGCTCAGGGCATGAAGAGATGCTTGTACCGCCGGAACCGGAACAGATCTATCCGTTGGATTGGTCTCCGGATGGAAAACTGCTTGCGTACTTGCGGTGGGAGTTGGGCACGAATGCCCAATCCCATTTGTGGATTCTTTCGCTGAACGACGGGAAGTCGCGCATGTTCAGCCTTCTCCAGGCATCGGCGTCCCCCTCGGCCCGTTTTTCGCCGGATGGCAAGTGGCTGGCGTACAGCTCGACGGAATTGGGGAGAGCCGAGGTTTACGTGACGCCATTTCCGGGACCTGGAGGGAAGTGGCAGATCTCGACGGATGGTGGTTCGTTTCCCGTGTGGCGGCGTGACGGTAAGGAGCTCTTTTACATGTCGCGTGACGACAAGATTATGGCGGCGGAGGTGCGCGCAAACGGGCAGAGTTTTGTGATCGGCGCCGTTAAGCCGCTCTTTCAAACCAGAGCGTATTTTGGGTTGTTCACGGCGAATTTGTTCGATGTGACAGCGGATGGGCAGCAGTTCATCGTTCCGTACGATTCGGGCCAGGCGAACCGAACGATTTCGCTGGTGGTGAACTGGCCAGCGCTGCTGAAGAAGCAGTGACAATGCGCGCATGATATCAATGGGGCGGGGAACATTCGAATGAGAACAGGGTTGACGGTAATTGCATTCATCACGGCGAAGGCCGGGATGCAGCAGCAGGTGCGCGAGGTGTTGCTGGATTTAGTGGCGCAGACGCGCCAGGAGAAAGGGTGCGTGAATTATGATTTGCATCAGTCGCAGGACAATCCGAGAGAGTTTGTGATGTACGAGAACTGGGAAAGCGCGGCGGACTTGGATGCGCATGCGAGGTCGGCGCATTTGCAGGCGTTCGGCAAGGCTGCGGGCCAGTTGTTGGAGCGGCCGGCGGAGATTACGAAATGGAATATGGTTTCGGATTTGGCGGGAGGAAAATGAGACAACTTTGGATTGTTTGCCTGGGAATCGTTCTCGTTGGCACTGCGAGTCTCGGGTGCGCGAAGTCCGCGAGCGCACAGACTCCGGTGACAAACTCCGGCGGATGCACTACTGCGGATTTCCATGCGGCGCATCTCGAAGGCAAGGACATGAAGTTTAACGTGATCCTGCCGGTGGACTACGCGAGTGATGCTGAGAGGCGCTTCCCGGTGCTGTATCTGCTCCACGGTTTCACCGGACACTACGCAGACTGGTGCGCAAATTCGCGGCTGGTTGATTATGCGAAGCCGTATGACGAGATCATCATCATGCCCGAGGGCGACAATAGTTGGTACGTGAACAGTTATTCGGACCCGGAACAGCGATGGGAAGACTACATTGTCGAAGACCTGATTGGTTATGTAGATTCACATTACCGAACCGTCGCGTCGCGGGAGGGGCGGGCCATCGCGGGACTTTCTATGGGCGGTTACGGCGCGCTTTTCCTTGGGTTGAAGCACCACGATACTTTCGCGGCGGTGGCGAGCCTAAGTGGTGTGGTTGCCGAGGCGAATCTCGGGCGATGGGATGTGCCAATCCATGAGCGATTCAAGAACGGCCAATCGCAATTCTTTCAAGATATCCGAAAGACACAGGCGGCGGATTTTGGCCCTGAGAATAATCCTGGCCGAAATGACGAAGATCCGTTTTTGCTGATTCGCGCGCTCACGCCGGCGAATTGTCCGCAGCTTTATCTTGCGGTCGGCTGGGGAGACAACCTGCTGAACGAGAATCGCAAGTTTGTCGCGCTGCTGTCCCAGCTAAAGATGCCTTATCGTTATGCCGAAGTGCCCGGTGAGCACGAATGGAAAGTGTGGGACGAGCAAATCCAACGCGTGCTGGCGCTGGAGGCGCCGGTGATTGGGGCACAGCCTTCCACAGCACATTGAGAAGGCGCTTGTTAGGCAAAGGGCGGAAGGCCTTGCCTAAAACTCTTCATACGCACGCTCGCCGTGGAGAGAGACGTCCAAGCCGGCTTCTTCGCTTGCCTGGTCAACCTTGACGGTTGTGAAGATATCGATAATCTTCAACATGCCATACGTGAAAATGAACGCCCAGACTGAGGAAAACAGGACCGCGACTAGCTGCTTGTAGAAGAAGCTGGGGTCGCCGTGAAGCAGTCCGTTGCTGCCGCTGGGATTGAATCGCTGATCGGCGAAAACTCCCAGCAGGACGATGCCAAGAAAGCCGCCGACGCCGTGCACGCCCCAAACGTCGAGGGCGTCGTCCCACTGCAATTTGTTTTTCAGCTCGACTGCGTAATAGCACACGATGCCAGCAGCGACGCCGATGATGACGGCGGTGGTGGGAGAGACATAGCCAGCGGCGGGCGTCACCGTAGCGAGTCCTGCGACGGCACCGGTAAGCAGGCCGAGAAATTTGGGCTTCTTTTCGTTGGCCCAAGCCATGAGCAGCCATGCGATTGCGGCGAAGGAGGCGGCAACGTCGGTGTTGAGAAACGCGGTAGCTGTCACTGAATCTACGCGCATTTCGCTGCCGGCGTTGAATCCATACCATCCGAACCAAAGCAGGCCGGTTCCCAGCGCGACCAGGGGAATACTGTGCGGGCCTGTGTCGCGGGTGCGGCGCCTGCCGACGTAAAGCACGGACGCGAGCGCGGCGATGCCGGCGATATTGTGTACGACGATTCCGCCTGCGAAGTCGCGCACGCCCCACTGCTG
>JASHRL010000180.1 GCA_030037355.1 Candidatus Acidiferrales bacterium
CCAGCTCCCGCAGCACCCCAAGCTTCGGCGCAGCCGCCGACCCCCACGCAACCGCAGCAACCACCCGCGCCTCCAGTGGCCACGCATCCGGAAACTCGAACCAGCAGCGAGCGCCGAAAATGGGAACGCGTTTCGCTCGCTGGAACGCGCGCCTATGCCGTGATAACCGGCCACGAAAAGAAAACTGCTACCGTCGCGGATCTCTGCACGGGCGGGCTCGCGCTTCTCATGGACGGCGCCGAAGAAATTCCTTCGCCGTTTTTCGCCGTGCTCCACGTTCCGATCTTGCCGCCGCTGCGCGTGAATCTGCGCAAAGTCTATACGCGCAAGACCGACGCCGGCATGCGCGTCGGCTGCACATTCGTATCCTGAATTTTTCTTGGATGTGGTTCTTGGGAAATCCGCAGGAAGAAATCCGTCCCGCGCGCTAATCGTATTTTTCGAAGCGAATTTGTTTCCGGTCGAGGCCGAATTCTTCTTTCAAAATAAATCGAACTTCATCAACCATCGCCTTCAATCCGCAGATATACGTCTTGAAATCCTTTCGTCCGGCAAAAATCTTCCGCAAATGCTCCTGGACGTACCCCGTCTTGCCCTGCCAGTCGGCTGCCGGGCGGCTCAGCGTCGGAACAAAATGAAACCGCGGATGATCGGTGGCCCAGGCTTCGAATTCGCGCCGGTAGAGAATTGTTTCCGGATGCCGCACGCCAAAGAGCAGCCATACATCGTGCGACAACTCCTCCCGCGAATGGAAAATCTCCGCCAGCATGCCGCGAATCGGCGCGATGCCCGTCCCCGTAGCGATGAACACCAGGTCCTGCTCGACCGGTTGCGACACGACGAATGAGCCGTGCGGACCGTTCACCTCCACAATCGCCTCCGCCGAAGTGTCGCACAAATAATTTGACACGTAGCCGCCCTCCACGCGATTGAGACAGAGATCGAATTTCGAATCGCCGCGCGGCGCGGAAGCAATCGAGTATGGCCGCGCCTCTTTTTCGCCATCGCGTGGCACCTCCAGCGACACAAACTGCCCGGCGTAGAATTCAAACGGGCCGCCCTCGATCACTTCCCATTCGAAATGCTTCGTGGATGGCGTGAGCTCAATCGTGCGGCGCAGGATCGCGCGAAAACTACGCGGTGGAATAAACGGTCGTGTCGGCATCTATGGATGGGATGGCGCGAACCTCTCCTCGGATTCCAGTGTATCGCACTCCGCCATAAACTTCGCTCAGTAGGAGAAATGAATAGCGAGCCAGTTTGAGTTTTCTGGTTCGTGCCTCAAAGAATCAAGACTTACGCTGACCCACTGCTTGAGGCTGAGTCAAAAACGGCAAGACACGCCAGCCTATTCATACCTCAGCGCGACCATCGGATCGACGCGCATCGCGCGTCGCGCCGGAATCCAACACGCGCCCAGCGCCACGAGGGTGAGCAAGATCGCGACACCGGCAAAGGTAACCGGGTCCGATGCGCTGACGCCAAACAGAATTGAAGTCATTAGGCGCGTGAGTCCCGCGGCGGCAGCGAGCCCGATGCCAATGCCGATGAGCGCAAGTTTCGCGCCTTGGCCGACCACCAGACGCAGCACGTCGCGCGGCTGCGCTCCCAGCGCCATCCGGATACCAAGTTCGCCGGTGCGCCTGCCTACCATATAGCTCATCACTCCGTAAATTCCAATCGCCGCAAGCAAGAGCGCCAGCGCGGCAAAAATGCTGACGAGAGCGGCGGAAAAGCGTCGTGGCGAAATCGTGCCCGAGAGAATTTCGTTCATGCTGCTCACTGTGTCGACGGGGACCAGGGAATCGATCTTGTGGATGATGTTGGTGGCGGCGGAGGCGACAAGGTGCGGATCAGAAGAAGTCCGAATCAGCAAGTAGTCCGTCCAGCCGGTGCAAAAATAGGCGTCGTAAGTGGGCGCGCCGTCGAGACCGAATTGGTGCACGTTGCCGACGATGCCGACGATGGAAAACCAGCAAGGCGTCGGATCGAGGGAGCAGAGATTGATGCGTTTGCCGATCGGGTCTTCGTGCGGCCAGAAGCGGCGTGCCATCGCTTCGTCGATATCAATGTTGGAGGTAGGCCAGTCCTGCTGAGTGAGCGTGCGTCCGCGAAGAAGCGGGATGCCGACTGTCGAAAAATAGCTTGGCGTGATGACGCGCGTTTCCGCGATGGGGCGGACGCCAGCGTCGGGAATGGGGCGGCCCTCGATGACGAACCGGGAAGCGGACTGAATTTGCGAGCCGAACGGCAGGACGCTGAGTCCAGCGGCGGACTTCACGCCCGGAATGGCGTCAACTTGCTCGACGATTTGCAGAAATTCGAGGCCGCGCTTTTGCATGAGGTCTTGGCGTTGAGCAGGAGTCATTTTGTTGAACTGGTCAGCGGAAATAGTGGCGATGGGAACGTGCATGGTGAGCAGGTGATCGGCGCGGAAGCCCGGATCCACGTTCAGCAAATCGTGGAGGCTGCGCAGGAGCAATCCCGCGCCGACCAGCGGAACCAGCGCGAGAGCGATTTCCGAAACGACCACGAGGCTGTGAAGCTTGCGTCCAGAAAAAGCGCCGCTGCCCTTGCTGCCCGTTTTGAGCGCGGCATTCACGTTTGTTTTGCGCACTTGCAGCGCGGGCAAGAGCCCGCAGACGATTCCAACCAGGACGCACACGCCGAGTGTGAAAAGAAAAACGGTGCCGTCGAGTCGCGACGTTTGAACGGCGAGCAGATTTGCGGGCGCGAACGTGCCAAGAATTTTTACTCCGGCTCCGGCGAGCGCCATGCCGAGCGCGCCTCCCACGAAAGCGAGAAGCATGCTTTCCGTGAGCAACTGCTGCATCAGGCGGCGCGAGTTGGCGCCGATGGCGATGCGCAGCGCGATTTCTTTTTCGCGGGCGGCGTTGCGCGCGAGGAGCAGATTAACGATGTTGGCGCAGGCGATGAGCAAAACGAGTCCGACGGCGGCAAAAAGAACAAGCAGGCTCTGGCGCATCTGCGCGGCGGCTGGATTTTGCATGGGACGCACAAGCACACCGAAGCCTTTATGCTGCGCGGGATACGCGATCGCGGACTGCCGGTTCAGCGCTTGAACTTCCGCACGGGCCCGCGCCATGGTTACGCCGGGCTTCAGGCGCCCGATGGCTTCGATTTCGTGATAGGTATGGTTTGTGAGTGGGACGTCAAACTGGCCGAGGGGCATCCAGACATCCGGCGTGTCGAGAACGCCGGAATTGCCGGGGAGCACGCCGATTATGGAGTAACGAAGGCCGTCGAGCGTGACAATGCGGCCGAGCACGCCGGGATCAAAGCCGAAGCGGCTCTCCCAGAAATGATGCGACAGGATGACGATGGGCGCGCTGCCGGGACGATCTTCGGCAGGGAGGAAAAGACGGCCGGCAACCGGCTTGACGCCGAGAAGCGGGAAAAGATTCGCGCTGGCGTACTTGATTTTGACGTGTTCGGGAGATTCGTCACCGGTAAGGTTCGCGCCTGCGTCGAACCACGAGAACCCGCCCATGGCGGAGAGCGTGGTGGCCTGCGTTCGCCACTCCTGAAAGTCGCCGACGGAAAGCCCGCCGAGCGGAACAGCGGGCGGGTAGGTGTTCCAGATTTCGATGAGCTGCTGAGGCTGATCGTAGGGGAGGGGGCGCAGAAGAACGTTTTCAATGACGCTGAAGATGGCCGTGTTGGCTCCAATCCCCAGCGCAAGCGTTAGCGCGGCGACCGCCGTAAAGCCCCGCGATTTTCGCAGCATGCGCAGGGCGTAACGAGTGTCTTGCCACAATGAACTGAACGTCGTCTCCCATCCGGCCGCGCGCACCTTTTCCTTCACCGAGTCCGTGCTCCCCATTTCCATGCGCGTCTCCCGCAGTGTTTGTTGTCGGCTGATGCTCGTTTGTATTTTCGCGCCGGCTCGCTGCTCGACAAAACTCCGCAGCTCTTCATCCAGCTCGTCATCCTCGCGCCGAAGCCGTCGTTTCGGCGCAGCAGGGTTACGAGCCGCTGCTTTTTCTATTCACTCATTACTTGACGCTCGTCACCGCCTTATTCATACCTCAGCGCGACCATCGGGTCGACGCGCATCGCGCGCCGCGCCGGAATCCAGCACGCGCCCAGCGCCACGAGAATCAAAAGCCCAGCCGTGGAGAAGAAGCTGAGCGGATCGAACATCCCGATGCCATAAAGCAGCGCATGCATGCTTTTCGCCAGCAGCATCGAAAGTCCCAGCCCAATCACAACTCCCGCAACGACCATCGTCATTCCATTCGACAAAATCAATCGCATAACATCCGCGGGCTGCGCGCCTAGCGTCATGCGGATGCCGATTTCATTCGTCCGCTGCGCCACGGAGTAAGACATAACGCCGTAAGTCCCGATCGCCGCCAGCATCAGCGCCAGCAGCCCAAATATGCCAAGCAGCTCCGCTCCCATGCGCGGCGCGGTCAGCGATTGATCAAGCGTCTGTTCGATGGTTCGAACGGCAAGCAGCGGAACGCTGGGCGCAAGCGTTTCCATCGCGCTGCGCACGCTGGGAATGATCTTCGTTGGATCTCCCTTCGCGCGTATGAAGAGAAAAGCCGCGTCGGAATAGTGTTGTTTCAGCGGCCAATAAATGATGGCCGTCGGCGGCTCGCCCAGACTGGCGTACTTCACCGTATTCACTTCGCCCACCACAGTCACAGTCCACGTTGTAGTGATGAAGTGAAGATGCTTTCCAATGGGATCCTGCCCCGGCCAGAAAGTATCCGCCGCAGTCGTGTTCACAATCGCTACCATCGCGCCATTGGCATCATCGGAGTCGCTGAAATCGCGTCCTTCGAGCAAGGTCATGCTACGGCTCGAAAAATATCCGGGAGAAACCGCCTCAACCGGAGTTAGCCTGCCATTGCGGGGATCGTTCTGATCCACGCCATCAGGGAATGTCGTCCACTCCAGGCTTCCGCCGAGCGGTGGCGCATCGGAAACGCTCGCACTCGCGATCATCGGCACGGTGTCGAGTTTTTGCACTAAGTCCCGGTAGAGCGCTTCCGTCTGCGGTTGCGCATAGTGCACCGCGCTCGGATCCAGCAGCATGCTGATATCGTGCTGCACTTCGAATCCCGGATTAATCTGCTCCGCGTTGCGCAGGCTATGAATGAAAAGCCCGCCGCCGACGAGCGCAATCAGCGACAGCACCACCTGAATCATCACCAGCACGCCGCGCAAACCATACCAGCGCGTGCTTCCCGTCGGCGCGCCCGTGCGGTCCTTCAAAGCTGCGATGCTGTCTTTGCGCGAAGCCTGCAGCGCTGGCACAAGCCCAAAAAGCAGCGTCGCGGCCACCGCCAGCGTGAGCGTGTACAAGAAAACCCGGCCATCCAGGCTGAAGTCGAAGCGGCGCACAAGTCCGAGTGGCAAAAAAGAAAGAATCGCCGACTTGGCCCAGTAGGCGCAGATCATACCGAATCCGCCCGCAATCAGCGCCAAAAGCAAGCTCTCCGTCAGAAGTTGCCGAATGAGCCGCATCCGCGAAGCGCCCAGCGCGAGCCTCACGGCGATTTCGCGCTGTCGCTGCATCGCCCGCGCGAGCAGCAGATTGGCCACATTCGCGCATGCAATCAGCAGCACCAGTCCCACGATCCCCATCATCAGCGCGCCGGCCAGCACGAAGACAGCGTGCACTTGCGGCGGAACGGTCGTCTCATTAATCGGTACGATGGTTTCGTTCCGTCCGCTGTTGACCTTCGGATATTCCTTCTGCAGTTGCAAACTGAGATCATGGACCTCATCTTGCGCCTGCCGTAACGTCACTCCCGGCTTCAGCCGCGCCACCATTTCGACCATCCGGAAGCTGCGGTCGTGAAGCATGGTCTTCGCCTGTCCAACCAGAACGTCATCGGCGAGCGAAACCGGAACCCACACGTCGGGGCTGCCGAGGGTTCCAATTTGCTGGAAACTCTGCGGAGCCACTCCAATCACGGAATATTCCATCTGATCCAGTTGAATGCTTTTGCCCAGAATCTGCGGGTCGGAACCAAATTGCGTTTTCCAAAGATCGTAGCTGATCACTGCGACCGGACGCCGCGAGCTCTCATCGTCCGGCGAAAGCCCTCGGCCCATCACTGGCTGCACACCAAGAACGTCAAAAAAATTCCCGCTAACCAGTTGCGCGGCAACCTGCGTCTGTTTACCCGAAATCGTCAGGTTAAATCCCGTAAAGACTGCAATCGACGTCCCGGTGAAGGACTTCAGGTTCTGCACGTAATCAACCGCATTCGGATACGGTGTGGGAAGATATTCCTGCGGAGGGCTATTGCGGCTTATCTGATCGGAATAGAAGGCCACCACGCGCCCGGGATTCTTCACTGGAACCGATTGCAGAAAAATCGCTTTCGCCAGCGTGAAGATCGTCGTGTTCGCCCCGATTCCCAGCGTCAGCGACAGTACCGCGACGGCCGTGAACCCGGGCGACTTAAAAAGCACGCGAATGCCGTACTTTATATCCTGCAGGAGGGTGTTCATGGATGCCCCCAAGTGGAAACGTCAGAACGCAGTGTCCCCACTGCTATCAGACACCGGCCGCCGCGAAAAGTTTACACCTCGCCCTCGCAAACGCATACTTCGTAACTGAAAGCCCCAAATCGCAACTTTGCCTCGCCGAACTCCAGCCGTCCGGGAAACCTATAGCCCCGTCCTTTCGCCCAATACCTCCCATTTGCTTTCCGTTTGACGTGTTACAGGCAGGCTATCAAGACTGCTTCATAGATGGGCGGTAAGCATTACGATTCGAGCGTGCGCGAAGCTCAACGCGCTAGGGCTATTGATTGGCCGTGAAGATAGCTCACGTCTGCCTGATTGAACCTGTCGGCTGTTTGACGCTGAATTTACGGCTCAATCACACGGACTCCCGTGCCATTCCCTGGTATGAAGAGTATTTTCCCGGGGGACGCTGCTGTGTTATTCGTCACACCCACGGCAATCGTGCTCAGTGCTCCATTCAATGTGCCGTCTGGGTTTACGGTGAAAGAAATAGTTGTCGGCGCATTGGATACCAATCCGACCATATTGCTGATGTCGCGAGTGACACTAATCGTCCCGGAGCTAAAACTTCCGTTTCCGGCAACATTTGGCAAAGTAATCTGCCCGGGATCCTCCGTTGAAAGAACGTAAGAAGGCGGGCTGCTCAGGACGTAGGGTCCGTTCGGCTGCGTCTCGATCACTCCGAACAGCGCGGTTGGATCCCCGCTCGTTGAATTCAAGACCGGACCCGATCCGACGATGAACGCACTGGTTGGTTCCGTCAAATCCATTCCTGAAGTTACAGGCGCTGCAAGATAAAGTACGGGCAATATTGCGCCGCTCGTCGAAGTCAGTTGAACGCGCCCAGTGGAGGCGTCAACGGAATAGGTAATGCCGGAGATCGTGCTCGTCTGCGTCGCGCCCGCCTGTAGTTCAAAGAGCGTCCCTGTAATCGCTCCCGAGCCCGTATTGGCCGTTACAATGGCAAGCTGAGTCAAGGCGCACGGCCCGCTGGCAGCGCAATTCGCACCGTCTCCCTCGAAGTCAACCCCTTCCGCTCGATAGATATAGTTCCCCGATAATGAGCTCGCCGTGTACGCGTTCCCCGTGACAATCGCCCTGCCGCTGACAATCGGATACGAAGCGCCTAAAGTATCCGTGGAAATGAGCAGCGCCTCGTTCGCGTTCACGATGTAAGAAGCCAGATGAACAGTCGTCGGTCCCGGCAAAGTGACGGATACCGTTTCGCGTCCGGTCGTCCCCGTCGTTGTGGTCGGCATTATCATGCCTGTGGCGCCTGTAACCGTGCTGATCGTCCCGCCATCATCGGAATCTTCCGCGAAACTCGAAAGGTTGCCGTTCGCATTATCGAGATCGAACGCTCCGCCCACCGCTACGTGCTTCCCATCCATATCGAACCCATCCTCGCCAAAGGCATACCGCGCGGCGAGACTGGAAGTCGAAAATTCCGATGAGTCTTGAAGAAGTATGACGCCCGACGCCAGATTCGAGGCCGAACCGCCCTGCAAGCCTTGGTACGCGTCGAATTCGATGATCCTGCCATGCGTGGCAACGTTGCTCGCATTCAACACCTGGCTCAACGCAAAGTGGAAAACGTTCGCTCCGCCCGTCGTATATTTCAATTGCACGCATCCTTGCCCGCTGGCATTCACGGCATAAGTCCCGCCATTGATCGTAAGATGCTGAGGGCCTGCGCTCACATTCAGGTCTGCTTCTCCTCCCGTAATCCCTCCTGCCCCATCCGTGCTAAAGCTGCTGGCCATTGCCAGTGGCGTTCCATTCGTTGAGGATGCCTGGAAGCCCTGCAATAAGATGGCGTAGCTTCCATTCATCATCCACGGATTTGTGTTCGAAATAATGCTGCAAGGAGAATTCACCGGGTCCACGACGGTAATGCTATAGGTCATTTGCTGGGAAACCGGCGGTGTCTCCGAGTCGGTCACTTTGACGGTAAAACTGGGAGATACTCCCGCCACGCTCGGAGCTCCACTGATCGACCCGTTGGAGTTCAAACTGAGATTCGTCGGAAGCGTAGTCCCGTTGACAAGCGACCAGGCGAACGGGCCATTTCCCCCGGAACGCATGCTCGCCAATCCATTCGCACTGTAGGGGACGGCGACAGCCCCCAAAACCAATGGCCCCGCATTGAGAGACAGCGGTGGCGAAACCTTCATCGTCGTGATTTGCTGGCCGTCGCCATTTCCGCTGGGGTTGATCAGGCTCACCGTGATGGTCGTTGATCCTGCGCCAACCGCGGTAGCCATTCCCGTGCCGCTGTTAATGGTGGCCACGGTCGTGTCGCTGCTCATCCAGCTGAATGTATAGCCGCTGAGCGTGACGGGTGCTCCCGTGGTAGGGTCGACCGTCGCCGCTGTGAATTGCTCCGTATCGCCAATCGCGATTGCCGGAAAAGTTGGAGTTATGACGATGGTAAAAGCCGGAGTATTGTCGTTGCCACTATTATTTCCGCCACCCAAAGATTGACAGGCGGGCAGGATGAGCAAGCCGAGCAGCGCCGATGCTGCGGCAATCATCCTTGAGGCAGGTAAAATTCTTGAATGAACGGCTGGGCGGGATAATAACGCTCGCAACGATCGCATCATTTTTTTTCGCCTGTTAGATTTTTCCCGGATTTCCGCTTTGCCTGCGGGGTTGGCGATGCTTATACACCGGAAGCCCTTTCCCAGCAAAGAAAATTGTTTTTTGTTCCCTTGCCTTTCAGTTTGGGAAACGGCTGTGTTCCTTTCCGTCGCACTCCGGCCAACTGTCGGGTTGCCGGCTTACTAGGTGTTGCCGGCTTTCCGTCCCAATTCAAGAGCGAACCATCGGGACGTACTGGTTCATCCTCCCGGGCAGTGGGTCAGTTTGAATTTTCTGGATCGTGACACAAGGAGTCAAAATTCAAACTGACCCGATACCTCCCATGGCCCGTCGCCTTGCCGCATCGCGCCATCTAACATTCGCCACAATGCCCGAGGATCCTATCGCGCGGAAATTAACTCTGCAGATTACTGTTGACAACTCGGTTAACATCTGCTATAAAGTGGCAGTATGTTTAGCTCTTCGATCGTCGCTCATCGCAACCCGCGAGGCCCCCGGTGGGGCATCTGCCTCGCCTAGTCGCAGCCTACCTGTCCGATTCCGGAATTTGCCCTCAAAAACTCAATTCTAATCGCTTGTCCTATGAAGAATTAGAACTGACCGTAACTCACACAAAACAAACAACCGGACCTCGTTCTAATCGCTTATTCTTTCGACTTTTTGAAAAATTTTACGATTTCGGACACTGCCTTGATGGCTCCCATTCCCAGCCGTGCCAGGGAGCCGGTCGCACCCCCAGAATGAGTCATCTCGGTGCGCCAAAAATCGAGGGCTTGCTAAGATCAAAGCCAACCGCTGCAATAACCAGAGGGCCGGCGCGAGGACTTATGGCATCATCTGACAAACATACTTTGATAGCTGACGAATTGTTGATGCGCACCGCGTGGCATCTTGCGCGGGATGGTGCAGACAAGAGGCATCAGAAAACTATAAAGTTGAGCGCAAAGCGAGGTGCAATTTGAAAAAAGTTTGGATGGTGTTGCTATTGTTGGTTGTCGCGATTGGGTTGTTGTCGGTGCGCTCACGAGCTCTCAAACCTCAAAACGGTCACAGCATCTGGCGAACAGCGTGGACCTACGAAGGGCCGAAAGGCCCCGACCATTGGGCGGACTTGGACTCCGAGTATGCGGCCTGTAACGGCAAGGAGCAGTCGCCGATCGACATTCGCAGCGCGCAAAAGGCCGATCTTCCCCCTCTGCGCTTCGAATTCAAAACGGCTCCGCTCCAAAACTATATCAACAATTTCTACACCGTTCGCGTCAACTATCACGCGCCGGGAAGCGGCGACTTCATGATTGTCGGCGATGCGCGCTACCAGCTCGTGCAATTCCACTTTCATCATCCCGCTGAAGAAATGATTCATGGCAGACGCGACGCAATGGTGCTCCACTACATGTTCCAATCGAGCGACGGGAAAGTGGTTGGCCTCGCCGTTCTTCTGCAACCCGGCCCTGCTAATGCTACAGTCCAGAAGCTCTGGGACCACATGCCCAAGAACGTAAACTATGAAAACGATGTCCCGGGCGTCGAAATCAATCCGGCGGACATGCTGCCTCCGGGCAATCGCTACTCTTATTACACCTACATGGGATCGGTCAGCGCTCCGCCGTGCACCGAGGGAGTCAAGTGGTTCGTCTTGAAGACTCCGGCCACCCTCTCGGCCAAACAAATCGCTACTTTCGCCAAACTTTGGCCAAACGACGCCCGTCCGGTTCAGCCGATCAATGGGCGCGTCGTGGAGGAGAGCCAATAAAGCGAAAATTCTCAGCAACGAGCGCGCGCATGAGCTATTCTTTTTCACCCAATCGCGACGGGGCTAAGCTTCAGGCCCGCGCCGCGGAGGGAAATACAGGCTTGTTTGCCAGGAGCTATCTTATGCGCGCAAATCTTTTCGTAATTTTCGCCGCACTTTTCGCGGCCACCGCTTCCGCACAATCCATTCCTAAAACTATCTACACGGATCCGCCCGCCGACGCGGCCCACCCCGCGAAGATGACCGTGCTGCACATTCCCAGTCACGGCGTGAAAATCAACGGTCTCATTTATCAGCCGGTTGGGGCGGGGCCGCATCCGACGCTCGTTCTTTTTCACGGCTTGCCGGGAAACGAAAAAAACCTCGACGTCGCGCAAGCTGTGCGCCGCGCGGGCTGGAACGCGGTGACGTTCAATTATCGCGGCTCGTGGGGCAGCCCTGGAGTATTTCGCTTCGCCGGGAATTTTGAGGATGCCGATGCGGTTCTCGCATTTTTGCGCGCACCGGAGAATGCCGCGCGACTTGGCATTGACACGCATCGTATCGTCATCGCCGGTCACAGTATGGGTGGCTGGGTCGTCGTGCACACCGCATCGCACGATCACGGTTTGTATGGCGTGATTCTTTTTTCCGCGGCGGACATGAGCAGAGTCGCGGATGAGCCCCGCGATCGTGCGGAGGCGATGATGGCGGACGACATGGAATCGCTTGCGGGCGTGACGCCGGAGAGCATGGTCGAAGAAATGCGAGCCATCGGAAAGCAATACCGATTCCAAGATGCTGTCGCCGGACTCACGCAGACTCCGCTGCTCGTGCTTACTGCGAACGATGGACTCGCACCCGTTGACGATGCGCTCGTGCGCGCCATTCGCGCGCAGGGCGGCAACGAAGTTACGGAGATGCACTTCGATACCGACCACAGTTACTCCGATCATCGCATCGCGCTCGAAAGCGCGATCGTCACCTGGCTCGACAAATTGCACTGATCCGCTGAGCCGGCGAAAATGAATCCGCGCCTCGTGGACTGCAACCGGCATGAGGACGCGGCGGTTGGCAGGTAAGAAAGAACCGCGTATGATGGGAGTTTGCGCGCGGACCTAGCGACGTCGCTGTGCGCATCGAGCGCAGCTTCGCAGACCGGTTTTGCGAGAGGGAGTCACAGAAATGAAAGAAGGAATCCATCCTGAATATCACGCTGTAAAGGTGCACTGCGCGTGCGGAAGCACGTTCGACACGCGCTCAACCTTCAAGGGCGATTTGATCCGCGTGGAAATCTGCTCGAGCTGTCATCCGTTTTTCACTGGGAAACAGAAGCTGATCGACACAGCGGGCCGCGTGGAACGTTTTCAGCGGAAATACGCGAACGCGCCGAAGGCCGCGAAAAAGTAAGCGGAAGCGCGGAATTATTCTTTGCGCGCGTCCGCGGAGGCGATGGGTGTGCCTGGCGCGCGATTCCGAAGTGAACGCGTCTTGACACTGCGAGAAGGCAAACCGTAGCATCGAGGTGTCACGCGTGCCGGCGTAGCTCAGTGGCAGAGCGAGGGTCTCATAATCCCTAGGCCGTGGGTTCGATTCCCCCCGCCGGCACCAGTTCTTTCCCCCGTATTATGAA
>JASHRL010000181.1 GCA_030037355.1 Candidatus Acidiferrales bacterium
TACTCGGAGCTTCCGACTTCAGAAACAGAGAAAGCTGCCCATCCTGTGGCAACTCATCATTATTTCCCAAATGGATAATGAAAGGCACTGCGCCGGGCCGTACGCTCTCGCTGACCAATGCAACTCTGGGCCGCGGCAGCGCAATGACGACTGGCAAATCCAGCTCGCGACCATCCTTCAACGTGGCGTGAGCGACAAGACTCTCCTCCGGCTGCAAGGCAGCTGTGGCTGTGATGCTGGGTGCAACGAGCTCAAGCGTCTCATCTTGTTTGGCCTGCGACAATTTCGCAGGCGTGAAATGCACACCGTTGAGTTCAAAGCCCTGCACTTCGTCCAGACGAGTTCCTGTTAGTACGCCATCGTGATCACCGGCGTTGAATGCGAAGCGATCCAAGTGAGCGGCTTCGGCGAAAGTACGAAGCGTAAAAATATCAGGCTTCGGCAGACCGTATTGCTTCAGCTTCAATTTCAATTTCCCGGCAGGCTCATCTTTCAAGGGGATTTCCACCTCCAGCTCGTCGGCCCCGTCGGCTTTCCATGTGGCTTTCAGGTCGTTTCCCTTTTCATCCTGAACAATCACCTGTTCGACGCACGCGGCGCAGCCAGCCTTGATGTGAATTGTATCCTCGCGTCCCACGACGAGCGCATTAGCGTCGGCCGCAGGAATCGTCCACTTGCCAGATTGCGCTGTTCGAAACTGAAATAGCGGCCCATCATATGTCTGAAAGCCCCAATATCCTTGAAGCGAACCGGTCGTATCAGAGTTGAATTCGCTCAGCTTCAGCGCGTGAGTATCCACGACAAAGCCGCCACGCACCGCATCAGGCGTCGCGGGCAGTGTGACGGTATTCCCCGATTTCTCTTGAATGCGAAGGACGAAGTCGTGCGCAATCGCGGCGGAATATACGAGGGGCGCACTTTCCACAGGAAGGACGAGGGGAGATTGCTGCAGGCAAAAGATCTCTTTTGGGGTCTCGGCGCGCAACGACGGAATTTGTGGCGCTTCCACCGCGGGCAATCCGACAACAAGCACAGACTTCGGATTGCGAAACGAAGGCGGCGCATTCAGCCGAAGGTTCAATTGGTCTTGCTGCGGCAATGCCAACGCGGGAATGTATTGATATTCCGCGCTGTGCATGTTGCTCAGCAGTCGCGCTAGGTCCATCACCGAGCCGACGTACGCGCTGTAATATCCATCGTCCGCGACGGGCGTATTACTGACGGCTCCGACCAAATCCGAAGATGGCCCCGAGGTCAGCTCCGCCATGCGAGACTGATTCGGCCCGTTATCCAGGATAAGCTGGTCAGTGTTCGTGGTAAGGCATGAAGACTGCTGTTCGATCGGCTTTTGAAAGCAATCCTCGTCCACGCTGAGCCGCAAACTTTTCGCTAGCTGAAGCGCTCGTGCATGCAACTCACTCGGATCCGTGGCCGACGTTTCGCGAACTTCCTCGAGATACTTTTCGACGCGTGTGCGGTCCAAGCTGGCTTGGTCCAGGTCTTGCGAAGCGCGCACGAAGACTCCAGGTCGCGCGCGTACAGTCGAACGCAATGTACCGAAATCGCCGCCTGTTTCCGGCGCCAGAAAGAGCAACGCTTGTTGCGCATTTTCCGGCACAGTTACGTGAACGCCTTCCTTGCGAACTTGTTTGTTCCAGGTATCAACACGCGTGAACCAATTGTCCGGCGGGGGATTTGTCGGGCCTTGCAGAAATGCAACAACAAGTAGGTAATGCACCGATTGGTTGCTGGGAAAGTCGGTATGAATCCAGAGCTTGTCTCCCTGGTGGAGACTCGCGATGTTGGAAATCGGCAGTGTTTTGCCGCCGCGCGTCACCGTTATTTCAACGTCCGGCCCGAACAAGTCGAACGGCGCGGAGTCTCCGCGTGCAGCGATAGTGGCAAATAGAATTCCTAACGTTGCGAAAAACACGACGAGCATATCTAGGCGCGACTTCTCAGCTTGGACGCTTCGGCTTGCCATTTCTCTCCGGCTCCCTCATAAGTGGTATCAACGCAATTCTTATGGAACGTTCGTCAGAAACCTATGATATTGACGCTCGCGATGGTTCGCCTCCACGCGAACTGTAATTCACACTCTGATTCGATTGCAGATTTCTTTAGATGCGGAAACTCTCGCACGTGTAACTGAGAAATCCGTCTGGCGTCTGCGCGGTTTTCTATTAGTAACGCAGCTCGCATCCACGAGGAAAGTCATTCTTTTTTGCTTCTTCTCCAAAAGCAAAACACTAGAGCTCCTTTGGGATCACTTTTATGAAGAGCCTTCCTGCCGAGAAATATTCTTCTATTCCTGATCAAACCTCTCCTTGAAAATTCATTTGTCACGGGGTAACGTTTCGCCTCGCAGTTCGAATTCGCATTTCTATTTCTCCCGGCGATTGCCGCATGCGGATGGAGCGGCAGGCCTGAATCATGGTGACTCACATGAAGAAATTCGTTTTTATTTTGGCGATCGCGTGCATCGCTTCCGCGGCTCAAGCAGCCACCAGAGGCGAGATCGCCCGTTGGGAACAGGAAGCCCGCAATGTCACGATCATTCGCGATAATTGGGGTATCGCACATGTTTATGGAAAAACCGATGCGGAGGCCGTCTTCGGCATGGAATACGCGCAGGCCGAAGACGATTTCAATCGTGTGGAAACAAATTATATCAATGCCATGGGGCGTCTGGCAGAAGCCGAGGGCGAGTCACAAATTTACCTCGATCTGCGGATGAAACTTTTCATCGATCCCGTGACGCTGAGAAAACAATACGCCGAGAGCCCTGCCTGGCTGCGAACGTTGATGAATGCGTTCGCCGACGGTTTGAATTTTTATCTGTACAAACATCCGGAGGTGAAGCCGAGGGTCATCAAGCATTTCGAGCCGTGGATGGCATTGAGCTTCACCGAAGGCAGCATCGGCGGCGACATCGAGCGCGTGAACCTCAATCAGCTCGCGGCCTTTTACGGCCATCAGCCCATGCCGCAAGAGGCCGGCATCGATGAAGACGATAGCGAGACGGCCGAGCCTTCTGGCTCGAACGGCGTTGCCATTGCGCCTTCGAACACCATCGATCACCATGCACTCCTGCTCATCAACCCACACACGACATTCTATTTTCGATCTGAATTGCAGATGGTGAGCGATGAAGGACTGGACGCCTATGGCGCGGTGACGTGGGGCCAGTTTTTCATCTACCAGGGATTCAATCCGCACTGCGGCTGGATGCACACTTCAAGCGGCGTCGATGCAGTGGACGAATTCCTCGAGGCAGTGGAGAAGAAAGACAACCGCTACTATTACAAGTACGGGAACGAAGAGCGGCCGGTGACAACCAAGGAAATCACTGTTCCGTACATGACAGACCGCGGGATGGCAGAGAAGAAATTCACGGTATATTACACTCTGCACGGACCAGTGATTGGCGAGCGGGACGGGAAATGGGTCACCATCAGCTTGATGCAAGAGCCGATTAAAGCGCTCATCCAATCCTACACGCGCACGAAAGCGACGAATTTCAAATCTTTCCTGCAGACAATGGAATTGCGCGCAGATTCCTCAAACAATACGATTTTCGCTGATGCCGATGGCGACATCGCCTACTATCAAGCCAACTTCATTCCACGCCGCGACAGCCGTTTCGATTATACGAAACTCGTCGATGGTAGCAATCCGGCTACGGCCTGGCATGGCCTTCTCACGCTAGGTGAAACGCCGCACTTGCTGAACCCCAAGAGCGGTTACGTCTATAACTCGAACGATGCTCCATGGAACGCCGCGGGGCCAGGCACGCTGAAAAAATCAGACTTCCCTGCCTATGTCGAAAAGGGCGGTGAATCCGCACGCGGCTTGCACGCCATCCGAGTTCTTAACAACAAACATGATTTCACCCTAGACACATTGCTTTCTTCCGTGGCGTTCGATAGCTACCTGCCGTGGTTCGCAAGAACCATGCCCGGATTGATCAACGCGTGGGATCAGGATTCGAATTCCGATTTGCTGAAAGCGAAGCTTGCGGATCAGATCGCGACGCTGCGCACCTGGGATTATCGCTGGGGAGTGGACTCGATTCCGACTTCGCTCGCCGTGTTTTGGGGCACGGACCTCATGCGACGCTTCGGCCGCGATGCGCGGAACGCCGAAATGACTCCTTACGATTATGTAGCAAGCAAAGTTGCACCGGAACAGTTGTTGGAATCTCTCGCGGCGGCTTCGGATCGGCTCACTTCTGATTTCGGAACATGGAAGACACCATGGGGAAACATCAACCGTTTCCAACGCCTCGACGACGATATCGAGTCACATTTCGACGACTCGAAGCCGAGCATTCCCGTCATGTTTACGTCATCGCTGTGGGGATCGCTCGCGTCATTTGGCGCACGACCGTATCCGAATACGAAGAAATGGTACGGAACAAGCGGAAACAGCTTCGTTGCCGCAGTCGAATTCGGCAAAACCATCCGCGCCAGAGCGGTGACGGCCGGCGGCGAGAGCGGCAATCCTGCGTCGCCGCATTTTGACGATGAGGCCGAGCGCTACGCCACAGGTAACTTGCGTGAGGTCTATTTCTATCGCTCGCAACTCAAGGGGCATACGGAACGCACATATCACCCCGGGGAATAATAGGCAACTTCGAAGCTGGAACTTGCAAAAGCATCTGACCTTTGCTGCCTTGCTGTCAGCCACGGCGCAAAGGAAGGCGGTCGACAGAAGACTCTGTCGGCCGTTGAAGGCATTTTCGTAGGCTGTTTGATCTAGCTTATATCCGCGGCTGCGCAATCAGACTTGCAGCACGTCGCCATCGCGCGCGACCACTTCATAGAGCACGGGATTGACAAAGAAGCCAAGGAAAAGGCGCGAAATCAATCCCGCAACGATCACGATGGCAAATGGCCGTTGGGTGTCGGAACCGATGCCGTGTGAAAGCGCAGCAGGCAGCAAGCCGAGACACGCGACCAATGCCGTCATCATGATCGGCCGCAGCCGCAGCAGTGAGGCCTCGCGCGTCGCCGTGCGAATATCTTTTCCTTCCAGCCGCAGCTTGTTGATGAACGAAACTAAAATGACCGCCGTCTCCACAGAAACGCCCATCAGCGCCAGCAAGCCCAGAACAGAAGAAACACTGAACGGCGTACCAGTGAGTTTAAGGGCGATGAGCGCGCCAACCGGCTCTGTGATCAGCACGCCGATCGCGATGCTGATGGGAAATTTGAAATTGCCGTAAAGGGCAAAAAGAATGAAGAAAATCAGCAGAATTGCGAGCGGGCCGATCACTTCCATTTGGTTTTTCGCAGCCACAAGTTCACTATATTCCCCGCCCCACGTCATACGATATCCAGGGGGGAGCAAGACTGCTTTGTTCACGGCGGCCTGCCCATCGCGGACTGCGCTTTCCAAATCGCGGCCCTCGATGCTGTACTGCACGCCGATATAGCGCGAATTGTTTTCGCGATAAATAAACGACGCGCCGCTGCCCACTGTAATATTCGCTAACTGGCTCAGAGGAATGAGCTGCCCGGTAGGAGTCCCGACGAGCAGGTTGCCGATTTCGCTCGGGCTCGAGCGAAACTGCGGTTCCATGCGCACGACGAGATCGAATAATTTTTCTCCTTGAATCACCTGCGTCGCGGCCTGACCGCCGATCGCCGTTTGAATCACCGTCTCCACATCCGCGACGTTGATACCGTAGCGAGCGATGCGGTCGCGGTCCACGTCGATCAGAAGGCTCGGCTGGCCCAGTTCGCGAACAACCGTCAGTTCGGTGAAGCCGCGGATATGCTCGAGAATGCGCTTGATCTGGATGGCCTTGTCTTGCAAAACATTGAGGTCAGGGCCGTAAACTTTCACAGCGAGAGAGCTCTTTAGCCCGGTCAATGCTTCGTCGACGGCATCTTCCGCCGGCTGTGTGAAATTGAAAATCACACCCGGGAACGCAGCGAGCTTTTTGATCAAGTCCTGGGTAAGATCTTCTTTGTTCCGAATGGATGTTTGATCCCACGCCTTATCGTTATAGGGCTTGAGCCCGACGTAGAACTCATCGTTGAAAAACCCCGTCGGGTCCGTTCCATCGTCGGGACGCGCGAGCTCCGAACCTACCTGCGTGACCATGGGGTATTGCATAAGAATGTGCCGGACCTGCGGCGAGAACTTGCTGGCCTCCTCGAACGAAATCGTGTACGGCATCGTCGCCCGAATCCACAACGCGCCTTCATCCAGATGCGGCATGAACTCGCCGCCGATATAAGGCACCAAGAGCAAGGTCGCCCCGAAAATCAAAAGAGAAACGATAATCGTACTTTTGGGATGATTGAGGCACCATTCCAGTTCGCCCGTGTATTTTTTCTTGATCCATTCGAAGGGCTTGTTCACATGTTCGCGAACATTTTTAAGCCAGTAAGAGCAAAGGACAGGAACGAGCGTCAGCGTAAGAAGCAGCGCCCCGAGCAGCGCGAACGACATCGTGTCGGCCATGGGATGAAACAACTTCCCAGAAGCGCCGCTCAAGGCATAAATCGGAATGTAGCCGGCGATGATGACGGCGATCGAATAGAACACGGGCCGATCCACATCCGCAGCCGCGGCCAAGATTACGTCATTCAGTTTGTAGCTTTGTCCGGCGCGCAGGCCCAGCTCGCGATAGATGTTTTCCACCATCACGAGTGTTCCATCAATGATGATTCCAAAGTCGATCGCGCCAATCGAAAGCAGGTTCGCGTCCACGCCTTTGGCGTGTAAGCAGATGAAGGAAAAAAGCAGAGCTAAGGGAATCGTCAGCGCCACGATGATGGCTGCGCGGACACTCACCAGGAAGAAAAGAAGCACAACAAAAACGAGCAGCATGCCGCGCAACAAATTGTTTTCGACCGTATCAATCGTCAACTTCACTAAATCGCTGCGATCGTAAAATGGATGAATCTTGACATCCGGCGGAAGGACATGCTGATTGAGGTCGTTCGTCTCGGCCTCGACCCCTTTGAGCACATTTTGCGTCTGCTCGTGCGTACGCATCAGAATCACGCCTTCGACGGCGTCGTCGTTGTTCATGAACCCGAATTCGCCGAGCCGGGGTGCGTGGCCGATGACGACCTTGCCGATGTCCGCGATGCGCACCGGCACGCCGTTCTGACTGCCCACAATCGTGTCGGCGATGTCCTTCGTGTCGCGCATCAACCCAAGCCCGCGAACGTAGTAAAACTGCCCTCCTTGCGAATAAAACCCGCCACCGGCGTTACCGTTGTTATTGGCGAGCTGCTGGAGCACCTGCGGGACGCTAAGGTGATAGCCGTAAAGTTTCACGGGATCGAGCAGCACCTGATATTGCATCACCGTGCCGCCAAACCCTGAATCGTCAGCCACACCAGGCACTGACTTGTACGCGCGTTCGATCACCCAATCTTCGTAAGTTTTCAGTTCCTGCGGCGTCCTATCGGGGCTCTCTATGACATACCGATAGACGAGGTCGCTCGGGCTGGAAAGCGGCGCCATGGATGGGCTGACGCCCGCAGGCAGGTTGACGTCTGAGATGCGTTCGAATACCACCTCGCGTGCGAAATAATCGTCCGTGCCTTCGTCGAACGTCATGATGACGTCGGAAAGACCATAGAGCGAGATCGAACGCATCACGCGCATGTGCGGCACGCCATTCATCTCCACTTCGAGGGGAATGGTGATGAGCCGTTCGACTTCTTCCGCCGCATGGCCCGGCCACTGCGTGATCAACTCAACCATCGGCGGCGAAAGATCGGGATACGCGTCCACGGGCATGCGCTGGAAAGAAATCGAGCCGGCGATCGCGAGCGCTACAACCAAGAGAAGAACCAAGAAGCGCTGGCGAAGGGCGAATTGAACTATGCGATGGATCATCGGGCGTCACCCTTGCAAAGAGTTCTGAAACTGCAGGAACAGGCTGCCATCCGCCACCACTTTCTCTCCTACTGACAATCCGCTCAGAATTTCGACCTTGCCATCTTGCGTTTCGCCGATCGTAACGTTGCGGCGGCCAAACTGCGTCGCGCCGACTTGTACGTAAACAAATGGCTGGTTTTCGGAGTTGCGCAGGACTGCGGCGACCGGCACGGTAATCGCTTTCGGCACGAACCCCGCCGTCACTGTCGCCGTCACGTACATCTGATTCTTCAGCTTCTCGCCGGGATTATCGGTGACGATGCGCGCTTGCGACGTCCGCGTGTTCGGATCGAGCGCCGGGGTGATGTAAGAAATCCGGCCGTGGAAAATGTCCGGATACGCATCCGTCTGGACGGCCACTTCGTCTCCTGGACGGACAAACGCTAGTTGGTTCTGATATACGTTGACGAGCACCCACACGCTGCTCATATCCGAGATGACAAAACACTGCGTCGTTCCCGCCTGCAGTAATTGCCCCGCAGAGCAATCGCGCTCGACAACCTCCCCGGCGACCGGCGCAAGCAGAGGAATGTCGGCCGTCGCCGAGGCCGAAGCGAGAGAATCCAGATTCGTAATCCCGAGAATTCGCAACGCCTGCGCCGACGCGTTCATATCGGCTTGCGCTTGCGTGCGATTCGACTCCGCCTGGAGCAAATCCTGCTCGGCAATCGCCTGGTGTGAGTAAAGATCCTGCGCGCGCTTATAGTTCTTGTCCGCGACATTAAACGTATCGCTGGCCTTCAGGTATGCCGCGCGCAATTGGGAATAATCGGGGCTCGCGATATCGAGAAGCGGATCCCCCGCGCGCACATGCTGACCGGGAAAGGCAAGGACGCGGCTGACCGGCCCGCCGACCGCTGTGATAACGGGAGTCGTGGTGAAGCCGTTATATGAAACCTGCCCTGAGAGGCGCAGTGTGCGCGTGAGCGGCGCAGCCGCGATGGTGACGACTTGTACGTGCGACATCTGATCCTGCGGGACAGAAAACAATTCTGCTTCCGCACCAGCATTCGCACCGGTGAACGACGTCATCTTCTCCGCCGATTCGTGGTTTCCCGAACTGCACCCTCCAAAGGCGAGCGCCAGGAAGGCGACGGCAAAAATTGAAAAATTCAGCAAACACATCTTCTTCATGATCATGGGAGCTTCCTCGTGCCGATTGCCTCCCGCAGTTGCTCGAGTGCGAGCATGTAGGAGGCGAGTTGCTGGCGATATGCCAGCTCCGTGTCGCGATAGCTGCGCTCCGCATCGAGAAAATCCAGCAGACTCGCAGCGCCGCGTTGATACGCATACTGACTGATGGTTACAGACTGTTTGGCCTGTTCGAGATATCCGGATAGATAAATCTGAAGCGTTTCTTCATTCGTCTTCATCGTCTCATAGGCAGTTTGGACATCCGTCATCACCTGCTCGGAGGCTTCGGCCTCAGTTTCCTGCGCTTGGAAGATGGCCGCACTGGTTCGCGCGATTTCGCCCTGATTCCGGTCGAAGATAGGCAGCGGCATGCTGAAGATAACGGAAACCGAGTTATAGCCTGTGATGTGCGTGTAGTTGAGCGTTCCGGTGATGTCCTGCTTGCCGTCTGCCTTAGCAAGCACATACTGGCTCTTCGCGGCCGTGATCCCCTGTTGCGCGGCCCGCAAATCTGGCCGGTCCTTGATTGCCAGCGCCTGTAGGCCTTCCAAATTTTCCGACACTTTTTCATATTCCAGTTGGCCTGCAACGTCGTAGTCAATGGGAACAGATTCAAATCCGACGAGCTGGCGCAGCGCGGCAAGAGCCTGCTGCTTGCCAAGCTCTGCTGCGGTCACGTCCGTCTGAAACTGCAAGAGTTGCAATTTAATCTTGAGCAGGTCGCCCTCGCTCATCGCGCCCGCCTTATACTGGGCTTCGCTGATGGCGACAGTTTTCTGAAAGCTATCCAGATCCTGTTGAGCGAAGCTGAGCGTCGACTCGGCCAGCAGTGCATTGGTGAACTGCGAGGCAACATTGAAGGTGAGATTTCTTTCGTTATCCGAGACCGTGGACCTGGTCTGTGCAGTGATGTCCTGCGCCGCCTTCAGACGATTCTGGCGCTTCTTCCCGCGCTCGAAGAGATAGCTGAGGCCCGCGTCAAATTCCGTCTGGTCAATGTTGGTAGAGGTGAATTCGTTGGGAGTAATGGGCAAGCCGATGACGTCAGCGCCCAATACAGGATTGGGCCGCAGATTGGCCGTTGTTTCCTCATCCTGGCTTTGGACGATCGCCGATCGAGCCGCCTGCAACGCATGATCGTGCGCCAACGCGAACTGGACCGCTTCATCGAGGGTGATCCGCACCGGCGACTCTGTCGATTGTCCCAGCGCCAGTGTCGACGCGCCTAGCAAAGTCAAGAGCAGTGCCAACGAGCGAGATACATAGTGTGGCATCGTAATTCCTCCGCATAAACGGGCGGGTAGTCGAGCGCAATGCGCTCAATCAAGCTAGGGAGAAGCAGCCTAAACAGAGGAAGGCGAAGCGCGTGCAGAAACTCGGTCGGAGAAGAGGCCGCGAATGAAGCTCGGCTCTTGCCAAATCGGCTCTGAGCCAGAAACTAGAAACGCCGGCGTGAATTGGGATGTCGCCGACTGTTCATAAGGCTGATGTCCAAGATGGCAAATCGGACAAGTAGTCTCCGCAGTGGACGATGAGTGATGATGCCAAATTGCGCCTGCCGTCGCACAGAAAACCAACAGTACTGCTATCAGCACCGCGAAAGTTGCCACTCGGAATCGGTTCCTAATCTTCACAAATTTCCCGCCGAACCAACCTCTAGAAGGCTAAATGCGGCCCCTCAAAGTTCCATGAGACGTGTCGAAGTGAGATACGGTTGCGATCGGATTTGAAGTGTACTCTCGTTTCGTTGCACTGGCAAATCTCCAATCTCCGATCCATCCAGATTCCGGGCTGAGACAACGTACCTGGCCTTAACTAATCCGTCTGCGACAAAAGCAAAAAGCAAGCCACCTCATACCGGCGAAAGGTGCCGCCGCAAATTAGCAAGAAAGTGCAAGTTTTCTGTCCCTCCCATCATTTAGCTTCTTGCGCGAGGGAGTCATGATCAAGGTTTTGACGCTCTTGATGGTTCTGCTGATGTTCTGGCCTCCGACATCACAGAAGCCGCCGGAAAATCGAAACACACGCTCCGCGGTACAGATCCGGCAGCCTGTTATTTAAGGATCTGCTCGCGGCAGGACCCGCACCGGCGCTCAAAGACAAACTCATGCTCTTCGGACAGTTTGTTGGCGACTGGAAGGCTCAGGACAAGGAATTCGAC
>JASHRL010000182.1 GCA_030037355.1 Candidatus Acidiferrales bacterium
GTCCCGACACGAATTTCGTCAATATCGGCGAACGCACCAATGTCACCGGCTCGCCGAAATTCTCCAAACTTATCCTCGACGGAAATTTCGAGCAGGCCCTCGCCGTCGCGCGCCAGCAGGTCGAAGGCGGCGCGCAAATCATCGACGTCAACATGGACGAAGCCATGCTCGATTCCGAGCAGGTCATGACCACGTTCTTGCGCTACGTCGCCTCGGAGCCGGACATCGCCCGCGTCCCCGTCATGATCGACAGCTCGAAATGGAGCGTGATCGAGGCTGGGCTGAAATGCATTCAAGGCAAGGGCGTCGTCAACTCCATCAGCCTCAAGGAAGGCGAAGAAGCATTCAAGCAGCGCGCGCGCGTCATCCGCCGCTATGGCGCGGGCATGGTCGTTATGGCGTTCGACGAAAAAGGTCAGGCCGATACCGTGGAGCGCAAGGTCGAAATCTGCGCGCGCTCTTACAAAATTCTCACCGAAGAAGTCGGCCTTCCGCCCGAAGACATCATCTTCGATCCAAATATTCTGACCGTCGCCACCGGCATGGAAGAACACAACAACTATGCCGTGAACTTCATCGAGGCGGCTCGGCAAATCAAAGCCCGGCTGCCTTATGCCAAGGTCAGCGGCGGCGTCAGCAACATTTCCTTCTCGTTTCGTGGCAACAATGCCGTCCGTGAAGCCATGCACTCCGCGTTTCTTTACCACGCGATTCGCGCTGGCATGGACATGGGCATCGTCAACGCCGGTCAGCTCGCCATCTACGAGGAGATCCCCAAAGATTTACTCGAACTCGTCGAAGATGTGCTGCTGAATCGCCGCGCGGATGCCACTGAGCGATTGCTCGCCTTCGCCGATTCCGTCAAACAGAAAGGCAAAACACACGTCGAGGAAAGCGCTTGGCGTCAGGCCTCCGTCGAGGAACGCCTCAAGCACGCGCTGCTTCAGGGTATCGTCGATTACATCGAAGCGGACACGGAAGAAGCGCGCCAGAAGTACGGCAAACCCATCGCCGTCATCGAAGGCCCGCTCATGGATGCCATGAACGTGGTCGGCGATCTTTTTGGCTCCGGAAGAATGTTTCTGCCGCAGGTGGTGAAAAGCGCCCGCGTCATGAAAAAATCCGTCGCCTATCTCCAGCCCTTCATGGAAGAAGAGAAACGCGCTACCGGTGGCAGCCAGATTAAGGGCCGCATTCTTCTGGCCACCGTCAAAGGCGACGTGCACGACATCGGCAAAAACATCGTCGGGGTCGTTCTCGGCTGCAACAATTACGAAGTGATCGACCTAGGCGTCATGGTGCCGGCGGTAAAAATTCTTTCCACGGCCCGCGATGTCAAAGCCGACATGATTGGTCTGAGCGGCCTGATCACGCCGTCGCTCGAAGAAATGGTGCACGTCGCCAAGGAGATGCAGCGCGAAGATTTCGCTGTCCCCTTGCTCATCGGCGGCGCCACCACCAGCCGCGTGCACACCGCCGTGAAGATCGCGCCGATGTATCGCCAGCCGGTCGTGCATGTTCAGGATGCGTCGCGCGCCGTCGGCGTCGTCGGCAGTTTGCTCAGTAACGACCTGAAGGACAATTTCGTAAAGCAGAATCGCTCCGAGCAGGAGCAGACTCGCGAAAAGCACCGCGGCCCGAAAACGCAGCAGCTTCTCAGCTTCGCCGAAGCGCGTCGGCGAAAGCCCGCGTTTGATTGGGCCGCGTATCAACCGCCGCGGCCCTCATTCACCGGCGTGCGCGTCTTTGCACCTGTCGCCTTGGACGAAATCGTCCCATACATCGACTGGACGCCTTTTTTTCACGCCTGGGAGCTGCGCGGAATTTATCCGCGAATTCTCGACGAGGAAGGCGTCGGCCCGCGCGCCAAAGAGCTTTTCCATGACGCGCAAGCTTTGCTCAAACGCATTGTCAGCGAAAAATTGCTCATAGCGCGCGCAGCCATCGGCTTCTTTCCCGCCAATAGCGTCCTCGAAGACATCGAAATCTACGCCGACGATTCCCGCTCGCGTGTCCTCGCCACTTTCCATACTCTGCGCCAGCAAATCGCCAAACCCGAGAGCGAGCCGGACTTCGCCTTGGCCGATTTCATCGCACCAAAGGAAACAGGCTTGCGCGATTACCTAGGCGCATTCGCCGTCACCGCTGGCGTCAACATCGAATCCGTTGTGAAGAATTTCGAAAACGCCCACGACGACTACAACGCTCTGATGACCAAAGCTCTCGCCGATCGCCTCGCCGAAGCCCTGGCCGAATTCATGCACAAAAAAGTGCGCGATGCCTGGGGTTACGGTCACAGCGAAAATTTGTCTCATGAAGATCTCATCCGCGAGCGTTATCGCGGCATTCGTCCCGCGCCCGGCTATCCGGCCTCGCCCGATCACACGGAGAAGCGCCAGCTTTTCGATCTGCTAGACGCTGAAAAAAATACCGGCATTCGCCTTACGGAAAGCTTCGCGATGTATCCCGCTGCTTCCGTTTGCGGCCTATACTTCTCGCATCCACAATCCCGCTATTTCGCCGTTGGCAAAATCGATCGTGACCAGGTCGAAGACTACCATCGCCGCAAGGGTATGGACCTCCGCGAAGTCGAGCGCTGGCTCGCGCCAAATCTTAATTACGATCCCGACGCCTAGATTTTCCCCTTCTTTCGCTTCCCTTCGCCCTGTCCCGAAACCGCGCGGTATGAGATGATAGATGCCTAAAGAATACGAAAATTTAGCCTTGTAATAGGAGCCCAACCCCTAATGGCTGCGCGTACACCGGAATCATTTTCTCAGAAGGGTCTGAAGATCGGCATCATTGGCTGCGGCTACGTCGGCTTGCCGCTGGCGCTCCGGTTCGCCGAGACTGGCCACCACGTTTGGGGCTTCGACACCGATCCTGCCAAGGTTGAAAAACTCAATCGCGGCGAGTCCTACATCAAGCACATTTCCGCCGAGCAGATTGCCAAGCACGTCCACGCCCGTAGTTTTTCCGCGACGACGGATTTCGCCAAACTGCGCGACATGGACGCTGTCCTGATCTGCGTTCCGACTCCGCTCGATGAGCGCCGCGAGCCCGACCTTTCCTATGTCGAAGACACCGCCCGTTCGATCGCCCCTCACCTTCAGGCTGATCAGCTCATCATTCTCGAAAGCACCACGTATCCCGGCACAACCGAGGAGCTTGTCCTCCCCATTCTCGAAAAGGGTGGCTTGCGATGCCCGCTCGAAAGCGAGCACGGCGCGAAATCTTCAACTGGCCAATTCTTTCTGGCCTTCTCGCCTGAACGCGAGGACCCCGGAAACAAGCATTTCGGTCTCGCACAAATTCCCAAGGTCGTCGGCGGCGTCAATTCGGCCAGTGGCAAGGCCGCTGCGAATCTTTACGGCCAAGTTGTCGCAAAAGTCGTTCCGGTCAGCTCCACGCGTGCCGCCGAAATGGCCAAACTCCTCGAAAACATCTTTCGCTGCGTCAACATCGCGCTCGTCAACGAACTCAAGCTTCTGTGCCAGCGCATGGGCGTGGACGTTTGGGAAGTGATCGACAGCGCCGCCACGAAACCATTCGGCTTTATGCCGTTTTATCCCGGCCCTGGCCTCGGCGGCCATTGCATTCCCGTCGATCCTTACTACCTCTCGTGGAAGGCGCGCGAATATGACTTTGCTACGCGCTTCATCGAGCTCGCCGGCGAAATCAATACCTCCATGCCCTACCACGTTGTCGACGCTGTGACGAGAGCGCTCAACGAGCAGCGCAAGAGCCTGAAAGGTTCGCGCATCCTCGTCCTTGGAGTGGCCTATAAGAAGGACATTGACGATTTGCGGGAATCACCGTCGCTGAAACTCATGCAGTTGTTGCAGGAAGGTGGCGCGCTCGTCGAATACAATGACCCGTATTTCCCCGCCTTGCATAAAATGCGCCACTACGACTACTCCAAAATGAAATCCGTGCCGCTGGACCTCGCGACACTCGCGTCTTTCGATTGCGTCCTCGTGGCCACTGATCACTCTTCTTATGATTACGACATGATTGTCGCCTCCTCGAAACTCGTCGTGGACACGCGCAATGCCACGCGCCGCGTCTCCAAGCATCATGGGAAGGTGGTTCACTGTTAGGCTCTTTGCCGCGACTGGGCGATAGCGGGCACAATACGGTTCTTGCATATACTGAATTTTGCAATCCTTCTCGCAACCGTGCATAATTTTTGAGTTTTTGCACATTGGGGAGAAATCGTCTCGTGAATTACCTCGTGACCGGCGGCGCGGGCTTCATCGGCTCGAACATCGTGGACGAACTCGTCCGCCGCGGTCACAGAGTGACCGTACTCGATGACTTTTCGTCCGGCAAGGAAGAAAATCTCGCGGGCGTGCGTGACAAAATTCGGTTGCTGCGCGGCAGCATTTGCGATTTGCAGGCTGCGCAGGAAGCGTGCCGTGGCGCGGACTACGTCTTGCATCTCGCTGCGCGCACGTCTGTTCCTCGCTCCGTCGCGGAGCCTTTGGATACGAACCGCGTCAATATCGATGGCACACTCAACGTTCTGGTGGCCGCGCGCGATGCTGAGGTCCGCCGTTTCGTCTTCGCAGCATCCTCATCCGCTTATGGTGAATCGGAGACGCTCCCGAAAGTAGAAACCATGCCCTCCGCGCCCATTTCCCCTTATGGCGTTACGAAACTCGTCGGCGAAATCTACGCGCAGGTTTTCGGTCGTGTTTACGGCCTCGAAAACGTCTCCATTCGCTATTTCAATGTTTTTGGTCCGCGCCAGGACCCCACCTCGCAATATTCCGGCGTCCTCTCGCGCTTCATGCTCGCTGTTCT
>JASHRL010000183.1 GCA_030037355.1 Candidatus Acidiferrales bacterium
GAAATATCTGAAGGTGCTGAAGCCGCTGGAAATTTCCGAAGGCGACCGGCACATCGGGATTTATCCCGCGGATGAATTTCGCGTGCGGTGTTTCATTGATTTTCCGCATCCGCTGATTGGCAATCAGGAGACGGAAATAGTTGTTGGGCGGGAAACGTTCACGGAACAACTGGCGCCAGCGCGAACTTTTACTTTTATGGCAGAGATCGATAAGTTGCGGGCGATGGGTTTGATTCGCGGCGGGTCGCTCGAAAATGCGATCGTCCTCACGGAAAACGGGCTGCTCGAAGGCAGTTTGCGCTTCGCCGACGAATTCAGCCGGCATAAGGCGCTCGACCTCATCGGTGATCTTGCGCTGATCGGACAGCCGCTGCGCGCGCTTGTTGTGGCGCATAAGGCCGGGCATGCGCTGCACACACGGCTGGTCACACAGCTTCTTGCTGATCCTTCGCTTTGGGTGGAAACGACGGAAATCGAAGAGAGAGAAGTTCTCGCGCACTCCGTTTCCAGAGTTTCGCCCGTCCACGCCGATTAGCCGCGAAAAAACTCCGAATATTTTCGTCTACTGAAGGGGAGGGCTGTTTTCGTTTGCCGGGCCATCTTCCTGAATGCGGATTACGCCGGTTTGGTCGACGAAAAAATGGCGCACTCCTGTTGTGCCAGGTGCGACGGGATCGGCATAAGCCTGAAATCCATCGAGCGTTCCATCGTTGTGAGTGCTGATCGCTTGGTAAGTGAAAACATAGCCGGACTTGGACCCAAGCGCGAGATTCGCATCAATCAACCCGGCGTGGGCGGCGCTGGCTGGCGCGCCATTATCATCCGGCCCTAGAGCAGCGAGGCCTGGCGGGAAGCCGCGTCCATACTCGGTGTCATACGTGAAGCAAGCGGTGATGATCGTGCGCAATGAACCAATCGCGCTGGCCTCATTCGCCGCTATCTTCGCGCGCAACAGGTTGGGAATCGCAATAGCGGCGATGATGAGGATGACGGGAATAAACACGACGCTGACGCATCCGAGAATCTGGCCGGCCAACGCCATCCCTTCTCCCTGTAGTCTGCCGGCGCTCCTGCGGATCTCGGCATGAGCGAGGCGGCCAAGGATGATGGCCGGTATGCCTGTCAGTATGCTGAAGAAGAAACTGCAAATGCCGAGAACCATGCTGGCGACGGCCTTGCCGCTGGTGGGCGCGTTGGCTAAAAGAGGAGGCGAGACATTCGGAGTTATAGGGGCAGCTGCGGCGCCACACGCGCTGCAGAATCGACCGGTATCGTCCATGGGAAAATGGCATTTTGGGCAATACTTCATGGCCAGCCTCCTTAAGATCTGCGAGGATCTGCGGGACGCAGATAGCTTTCTGATAAACCTTTCCGCGCTGGAAAACAAGCGGTTCGTGTGCAATTGCCAAATGGGAGCGGGAAAGGGACAATAAATAACTCATGGCGGCAAGCGATCTGAATTTCGTGATCCTGGCGGCGGGCAAAGGCACGCGGCTGAAGTCCGAACTGGCGAAGGTGCTGCACCGCGCCGGCGGGCGAACTCTGGTTGAGCACGTGGTGCGCGCGTGCAAGCCGATTGCGGAGAATGTGCTTGTCGTTGTCGGCCACCAAGGCGAAGAAGTGCGCAAGGCGGTCGTTCCGCTGGGCGCGACGACGGTCCTGCAACGGCCGCAAAATGGAACCGGCCACGCGATGCTGATTGCGCGACAGGCGCTCGGGCCGAAGGCCGCCTTCGCGGTGGTGCTTCCCGGCGATGCTCCTCTGATTCGCACGGCGACGCTGCAAGCGTTGATCGACACGCATCGAAATGGGCGCGCGGCGGCAACAATCCTGACGGCGCAACTCGATGATCCAAGCGGATACGGTCGAGTGGTGCGAAATCCCGATGGCAGCGTGGTTGCGATTGTCGAAGATAAAGCGACGAGCGAGAGCGAGCGCGAAATTCACGAGATCAATTCGAGCATTTATTGCTTCACGCTCGAAAAGCTCTGGCCGTGCCTTGCGGAATTGCGGCCGGAGAACGCGCATCGGGAGCTGTATCTCACGGATACGATTGCCATGCTGAAGGAAAAAGGCGAACGCGTGCTGGCGATGGAGGCGGCGGATCCGAAAGAAGTCCTCGGCTGCAACACACGCGCGGAACTGGCGGAAATCGACCGGGCGTTTCGTGCCCGCAAAGCGGCAGAACTGATGGACGCGGGCGTGACGATTTATTTGCCGGAAACTGCGCTGATTGATGTGGACGTGGAAGTGGGGAAGGACACGGTGATCGAGCCTGCCGTGCAACTGCTGGGAAAAACGCGGATCGCATCCGGCGTGACGATACAAACGGGGAGCGTGATCCTCGATTCGGATGTCAATGAAAACGCCGTGATTCGGCAGCACTCGGTGATTGAGCAGAGCCGAATCGGGCCGCGCACGATTGTGGGGCCATTCACGCACCTTCGCGAAGGCGCGGAATTGCAGGCCGGCGCGCGCGTGGGGAATTTCGTGGAAGTGAAGAAAAGCGTGCTGGGTGAAGGCGTCAAGGCGATGCACTTGAGCTATCTGGGCGATGCGAGCATTGGGCGAGAGACAAACGTCGGCGCGGGGACGATCACGTGCAATTACGATGGCGCGAAGAAAAATCCGACGCGCATCGGCGAACGCGTTTTTATCGGCAGTGATTCGGCGCTGGTTGCGCCCATCACGATTGGCGACGGAGCGTACATCGCGGCTGGATCCACCGTGACAGAGAACGTACCCGCGGACGCGCTGGCGATCGCCCGCGGCCGGCAGGTCAACAAGGCAGGATGGGCCGCAGAACGGCGGAAGAAAATAGCGGATTCCAAATCGAACCCGACTGCAACCTCTGCTTCTTCTCGAAAAAGCGCGAAGCGACGGAAGAAGGCCCGCAAGAGGAAGTAAATTCACTGCCTCAGACCGAAGCAGCTGGTCGATTGTCTCCTATTTCGGGTCACAGTCCCACGCGGGCAGTGTGTTAGAATTGGTCTGGGAGATTCCACACGATGAAATTCGGCGTCGTAGTGTTTCCGGGCTCGAATTGCGACGAGGACGCGTATCACGCTGTGGGCACTGTGCTCGGGCAGCCCGTTGAATGCCTGTGGCATGCCTCCGAGGATATCTCCGGCTGCGATGCCATCATCCTGCCAGGCGGGTTTGCATACGGCGACTACCTGCGCACGGGCGCCATCGCACGGTTTTCACCGATGATGCGCGCGGTCGAGCGGTTTGCGAAAAGCGGGGGGCTCGTGGCGGGATTCTGCAACGGATTCCAAATTCTCCTCGAAGCCGGCATGCTTCCCGGAGCGATGCTCCGCAATCGCGACCTGCGTTATATCTGCCGGCATGTTTACATTTGCGTCGAAAATACGGATTCGCCCTTCACATGCGCCGCGCGGCAAGGGCAAGTGCTAAAGATTCCGATTGCGCACGGCGAAGGAAATTATTTCTGCGATGCGGAAACGCTGGCGGAATTAGAACGCGACGGCCGAATTCTTTTTCGGTACACGACCGAGGATGGGCGGCTGGACGACGCCGCGAATCCGAATGGCTCGCTCGCTGGCATCGCGGGCATCTGCAACCGCGAGCGCAACGTCATGGGAATGATGCCGCATCCTGAGCGCGCGGTCGAAGCGGGACTGGGATCGTCGGATGGGCTTGTCATTTTCCGCTCCATGATCGAATCAATGAGCAACAGGCTTGCGCATTCCACCAAGAGCGGCACCGAGGTCAAGGACTCGGTGCCGGCCTAGCGCGGTGGATTTTTTCAGGAGGACATTCGTGAGACGCCAGATTTCTTCCTGCTCTATTTTTGTCTCTCTTGCATTGTTTGCAATTGCTCCGGCGGCGCAAGCGCAATCCCCCGCATCTCCCGACTGGCCGGTGCTGCAGCACGAAGCTATCGAGAAACTTTCCGATTACGTTCGCGTCAACACAACGAATCCGCCCGGAAATGAAATTCGCGCGGCGGATTGGTATGCGAAGATTTTCAAAGCGGAAGGAATACCCTACGAAATCGCGGAATCGGCGCCGGGGCGTGGAAACATCGTCGCACGGCTGAAGGGAAGCGGCACAGAACCGGCGATCATTCTGGTCAACCACATGGATGTCGTTCCGGTGAGCCGTTCGCATTGGACCGTAGATCCGTTTGCGGGAATTGTGCGCGATGGGTATTTGTGGGGCCGCGGCTCGATTGACATGAAATCGCTGGGCATCGTCGAGCTGCTGACATTTCTCGAACTGAAACGGCTGAATGTACCGCTGCGACGCGACGTGATTTTTCTTGGTACTGCGGATGAAGAAGCAGGCGGTATTTATGGCGCGGGATGGGTGGTGAAGAATCGTCCGCAATGGATCAAAGGGGCGGGATTCATGCTCACGGAAGGCGCCGGTTCTCTGGCGGACGATTCCGGAAAAGCGATTTACTTTGGCGTTGGACCAACGGAAAAGACGCCAGCGTGGCTGCGGCTAATCGCCACGGGACGTTCAGGGCATGCTTCCATTCCGATTCCCGATTCGGCGCCGAACCATCTGATTGCCGCGCTCGACAAGCTTCGGCAGTACAGGCCTCCTCTGGAATTAACGCCGCCTGTCGAGGCCATGCTGAAGAGCCACGCGCCCTACGAGCAGGAACCGTGGCGCACGCGGCTTGCGGACCCGCAGAAATTCTTGGCCGAACCCGACGCTTACGATTTGCTCGAAAAGCGGCCGGATATTCTGGCGCGGCTGACAAACACGATTTCCATCACGAGCCTGCAAGGTTCGAACAAGACCAACATTATTCCCTCGGAGGCGCGCGCGGAACTGGATTGCCGTCTTTTGCCCAGCTGGACGATAGATCGCTGGGTTGCACAGATTGGCAGCATCATCAACGACCCGGCGATTCGCATTGAAGTGATTTTGAATTTTCCGCCAGCCGTATCTTCGACAGACACACCGCTTTTTGCTTCGATCGAGAAAGCGGTGCACGAACTCGATCCGGGCGCGGGCGTGGTGCAGTCGGTGGATGCCGGTTTCACCGACTCACATTATTTTCGCGACAAAGGCATCGTGAGCTACGGCTTTGAGCCTTTCGCTCTGATGGAAGAAGATGACGAACGCGTTCACGGGGACAACGAGCGCATTCCGGTGAAAAATTACACAGACGGCGTGCATCTGTTCTGGAATATTGTCTACGATTTCGCGAGTGCAAAATAGGACTGCGGGATGATCGAGACGGAAACAAAAATTACCGCAGAAGTGGCTGCTGAGCACGGCCTGACGGCGGAAGAGTTTGCGCGCGTGCAGAAAATCCTGGGGCGCGATCCCTCGCTCACGGAACTGGGCATCTTCAGCGTGATGTGGAGCGAGCATTGCTCGTACAAGTCGAGCAAAGTTCATTTGAAGCGGCTACCGACAACGGGCTCGCGCATTGTGCAGGGACCGGGCGAAAACGCGGGCGTCGTGGATATCGGCGACGGACTTTGCGCCGTTTTCAAAATCGAGTCGCACAATCATCCGAGTTTCGTCGAGCCGTTTCAGGGCGCGGCGACTGGCGTCGGCGGAATTCTGCGCGACATTTTTACAATGGGTGCGCGGCCGATTGCGGTGCTCGATTCGCTGCGGTTTGGGCCGCTGAGCGCGGGCGGAGGGGTATCGGACGCGGAAGCGGCGCGGAACCGGCGGATTTTCGACGGCGTGGTGAGCGGCATCGGATCCTACGGAAATTGTTTTGGTGTGCCGACGGTGGGCGGCGAAGTGGAATTTGAGCCGTGCTATTCGAGCAATCCGCTGGTGAATGCGCTCGCGCTGGGGATTGCACACCGCGACGAGCTCTTCTTTGCGCGCGCGCGCGGCGCAGGGAATCCGGTGATTTACGTCGGCGCGAAAACGGGGCGTGATGGAATTCATGGTGCGTCACTGCTGGCGTCGGCGGAATTCAGCGAGGAATCGCGGCAGAAGCGGCCGAATGTGCAGGTGGGCGATCCCCTCATGGAGAAATTACTGCTGGAAGCGTGCCTCGAAGTGATGCACACGAGCGCGGTGGTGGCGATTCAAGACATGGGCGCGGCGGGATTGACGAGTTCATCGTGCGAGATGGCTTCGCGCGGAGGAATGGGAATCGAGATTGAACTGGCGCGCGTGCCGCAACGCGAGTCGGGCATGACGCCTTACGAAATCATGCTCAGCGAATCGCAGGAACGCATGCTGCTGGTGGCACAGCGTGGGCGTGAAGCGGAGGTGTTCGAGGTTTTCAGCAAGTGGGGACTCGATGCGATGGAAATCGGACGCGTGACTGAGGATGGCAAATTGCGCGTGCTGGAAAACGGACGCGTGGCGGCGGAAATTCCTGCGCATGCGCTCGCGGAGGAAGGCCCGGTCTATCGCCGGCCGATTGCTCCGTTCCATTCGCCGGAATCGTCCGCTCCGCTTATTGAATTCGCCGCAGCCGGCACGGATCTGAACGAGAATTTCCGCAAGCTGCTGGCGTCGCCCGCGATTGCCTCGAAGCGCTGGATCATCGATCAATACGATCACATGGTGCGGACGAATACGCGCGTCTTTCCCGGCGCAGGCGATGCGGCGGTGCTTCGCCTGAAGGAGTCCAAGCGCGGACTGGCGCTGGCGACCGACGGGAACGGGCGATGGTGCCAGCTTTCGCCGCGAATTGGCGCGATGCACGCAGTGGCCGAGGCGGCGCGAAACGTGGTTTGCTCCGGCGCAAGGCCTGTGGCGGCGACGAATTGCCTGAATTTCGGCAATCCGGAGAAGCCGGAAATCATGAGTCAGTTTAGCGAAGCGATCGACGGCATAGCGGAGGCTTGCCGCGCGCTGGATGTACCGATCACGGGTGGAAACGTCAGCTTCTACAATGAGACGCTGGGCCGGGGAATCTATCCGACGCCGGTACTGGGCGTGCTTGGGATATTGGAAGATGCGAGCTGCGCGCTGGGGATGAGTTTTCGAAACGAAGGAGATGCGATAGTTTTGCTGCAAGGCACGACGCACAAGCGCGAAGAGGATGAATTGCGGCGGGAGTTTTCGTCGTCGGAATATGCGAAGGCGATCCGCGGGGTGGTCACGGGCGCGCCGCCGAGGATTGATCTTTCTGCGGAGAAAAATCTGATTGATTGTCTTGTCGCACTTGCGATGGAACGCGCCGTCGAATCGGCGCACGACGTGAGCGATGGAGGACTGGCGGTGACGCTCGCGGAATCGTGCTTTGCAAGCAGCGGAGATTTTTCGGGCGATGTAGCTCTTCAGAGCGACGATGCGACGGAGTTTGCACTCTTTGGAGAATCGGGCGGGCGCGCTGTTGTCTCTGTGAAGGCAGAGTTGCTTGCCCGCGTCATGGAGATTGCGGCACAATACAAGGTGGAAGCGCAGCCCATCGGCAAAGTCACACGCGGCGAGTTCCGCATCCAAGTGAATGGCCAGCCGCGAATCCGCGGATCGATGGACTCGCTTCGGCAAGTCTGGGCTGGCGCTCTGGAGCGCGCGCTTCGCGGAAACTGAATCCGAGCAGATGAACTCCCTTATCCAAATCGGCCGACGCATCGACGACGATCATTTCCACGACGAGTGCGGGATTTTCGCAATTTTCGGCGAGGAAGAAGCCGCGAAGCTGACTTACCTCGGACTTTACGCGCTGCAGCATCGCGGACAGGAATCGGCGGGCATCGCCGCGACCGATGGCGTGCAATTTCACGTCGAGCGAGGCATGGGGCTCGTGCAGGATGTTTTTGTGCCGGAGGTTCTGGCGCGGCTGCCGGGAACAGCAGCGATCGGGCACACGCGCTACTCGACAGCGGGAGACACGACACTGACGAATGCGCAGCCGCTGGCGAGCGAGTGCAACAAAGGCAAGCTGGCGCTGGCCCACAACGGCAATTTGACGAACGCGCTGGAACTGCGCCGGACGCTCGAGCACAAAGGCTCGATCTTCCAGACCACGAGCGACACGGAAGTCATCTTGCATCTGATTGCGCGCAGCAAAGCAGGAAATTTGACGGGCGCGATTGCTGACGCGTTTGGGCAGGTCGAAGGCGCGTATTCGCTTTTGATTCTGACGCGCGATGAGATTTTCGCGGTGCGCGATCCGCGCGGATTCCGTCCGCTGGCGCTGGGGCGGCGGGGTGGTTGCTGGACAGTGGCATCGGAAACGTGCGCCTTCGATTTGATTGGCGCGGAGTATGTGCGCGACATCGAGCCGGGAGAGCTGCTGCGGATTTCGAAGAGCGGAATCGAATCGATCCACTTCGCGCCGGAAAAACTGCACCAGCATTGCATTTTTGAGCATGTCTATTTCGCGCGGCCGGACAGCCTGGTTTTTGGCCGGCCTGTGAATCCGACGAGAGAGAAACTAGGCCGATTGCTGGCGCGCGAGCATCCGGCGATTGCGGACATGGTCGTGCCGGTGCCGGATTCGGGCGTGCCTGCGGCGATTGGCTATGCTGCGGAGTCGGGGATTCCTTTTCGCATGGGATTGATCCGCAATCATTACATCGGGCGCACGTTCATCGAGCCGGAACAGGCGATTCGCGATTTTGGCGTGCGGCTGAAGCTGAATCCTGTGCGCAGGCTGCTCGAAGGCCAGCGCGTGGTGCTGATCGATGATTCCATCGTGCGCGGAACGACGAGTCGGAAGATTGTGCGCATGATGCGCGAGGCGGGCGTGGCGGAAGTTCACATGCGGATCAGCTGTCCGCCGACGGTTTCGCCGTGCCACTACGGCATCGACACGCCGACACGCGATGAATTGATCGGCTCGCATAATTCCGTAGAGCAGATTCGCGAATTCATCGGCGCGGATTCGCTCGGTTATCTTTCGCTCGCAAGCCTGCGTGCCGCCGTGGAGGATACGGACGGAAAGTTCTGCACTTCCTGTTACACGGGCGTTTACCCGACCGAAGGAGTGCAACTGGAAGTGGAGGCGCACCGTGGCTGCTGACAAGCGCGCATCCGGAAAAGAAGAAGCACAGAAACCACAGCGAACAACGATGCAGAAAGTGCTGCGCGAGGTTCTTTCGTGGGTGTGGCTGCTGCTGGCGCTGTTTGTGGTGGAGGGCGCGGTGGCCCAGAGCCGGCTGATTCCGAGCGGCTCGATGGAGAACACGATTTTGGTTGGCGACCACATCGTGGTCAGCCCCTTCGGCTATTCGTTGTGCGTTCCCTATACCGAATTGCATGTGCCGCTGTGGCGCGACCCGAAACGCCAGCAAATTATTATTCTGCAGTCACCGGTGAATGGGACGGAGGACCTGATCAAGCGCGTCATCGGCATTCCTGGAGACCAGATACAGATCGAGCATGGGATCGTTTATGTGAATGGGAAGAAGCTGAAAGAGCCGTACGTCTTGCGCGATCCCTCGGACAACGACGGGGCTCTGGAAAACTTTCCCCCAACAGTAGATCCGTTATTTCAAAACGGCCTGACGCCGCAATGGGCCGCCACGATGCATGAACACATTGTCGATGGCAAGCTCGTCGTGCCGCCCGGGGATTATTTTGTGATGGGCGACAATCGCGGCGATTCCTACGATAGCCGCTACTGGGGATTCGTGCCGCGCAGAAATATTATTGCTGAGCCGCTGTTCATATTCATGTCAATCAACGCTTCGGAAGATGCCTGGCAACCCGGCCATATCGGGGAGCGCATCGACGCCTATCTGAATATTTTCCTGCATCCGAGCGAAGTTCGCTGGGGTCGCTTGTTCCACCCGCTGTAGAAAGTTCGGAGGTGTGATTGGGAGCGGACAAATCCAAACGCGGGAAGGCCAAGCCGCAGACAAACCCTTCCCCACAAGCCGCCGGCGATAAACTCCGCCGCGAGCTTCTTTCCTGGCTATGGGTCATTTTGGCGTTTCTCTTCATCGAGGCATTTGTGATTCAAGCGCGCGTGATTCCGAGCGCTTCGATGGAAAATACGATCTTGATTGGGGACCACCTGATTGTCAGCCTGCTGGGTTACGACGCGGGAATTCCGTTTACGGAACATCACATCGCGCTGTGGCGCAAACCAAAGCGGCAGCAGATTATCGTCTTCGAAGCGCCTCCGCAGGCGGCAACGGGCGAAGATTTCATCAAGCGCGTCATTGGGCTGCCGAGCGATACGGTGGAAGTGCAGCGAGGCGTTGTCTACGTGAATGGGAAGAAACTGGATGAACCGTATTTGAATCCGCGCCCGGACCCAGACACGCCTGCGGAAAACATGGGGCCGTTCCACGTTCCCGCGGGCGAGTATTTCGTGATGGGCGACAATCGCGACGATTCGAATGACAGCCGATTCTGGGGCTACGTGCCGCGCGCCAACATCATTGGCACACCACTTTTCATCTACATGTCCATCAAAGCTCCCGAAGAAGTCTGGGAACCCGGGCACATCGGCGAACGGCTTGGCACATATCTGCGCATTTTCATTCATCCGGGAGAGATGCGCTGGAAGCGGTTGTTCCACACATTTTGAAGCGATTTTCTGCAGGAAGCAGGATGATTCCCATGCGCTATGCGGACGCCGGAGTTGATATTTCCCGCGCCGAAGAGGCCAAGCAACGCATTCGGCATCTGGCGGGCCGGACATTCAATCGCTCGGTTCTCGCGCCGATTGGCGGCTTCGGAGCGCTCTATCATCTCGACCCGAAGCGCTGGCGAAATCCGGTGCTCGTCGCGAGCGCGGATGGCGTGGGAACAAAACTGAAGATCGCTTCAGCCGCGGGAGTTCATTCCACGGTCGGGGCGGACATCGTCAACCACTGCGTGAATGACATTCTCACGCAAGGCGCCGAGCCTCTCTTCTTCCTGGACTATCTGGCAATGGCGCGCGTCGATCCGGGCGTTGTCGAGCAGATTCTCGATGGCATGAGCCGGGCGGCGCGGCAGGCCGGGTGTGCACTGATCGGAGGAGAAACGGCGGAGATGCCGGGAATGTATGCGCCCGGCGAATACGACCTCGCTGGCTTCATCGTGGGCGTCGTCGAACGCGGACACGAGGCCGATTCGCGGCGTGTCAAACCCGGCGACGTGCTTATAGGATTGCCTTCGAGCGGGCTACACACCAACGGCTATTCGCTCGCGCGCAAGCTCATCTTCGAAGTGGCGCATCTGAAACCCGACACGTACGTCGCCGCCATCAGCAACAAAATCGGAGCGGAACTCTTGAAACCGCACCGCTGCTACTGGCCGATGCTGAAGAATGTCGTTGCGCGCGGCTGGCTCTCCGGCATGGCGCACATCACCGGCGGCGGAATTCCGGGCAATCTGCCACGCGTGTTGCCGCGAAATGTGCATGCGGTCATCGAACTCGGGTCCTGGCCGGTGCTGCCGATTTTTCGTTACCTCGCGCAGCTGGGGAAAATCGAAACAGACGAATTGCTGCACACATTTAATCTGGGGATCGGCATGATTTTGGTTGTCCCACCGAAAAACGTGAAGAAGATCGAAGCGGAATTGAAGCGGCGGCGCGAGCACTTCTATTGCATCGGCCACGTTGAATCCGCCCCGGCCGGCAAATCGCGCGTGAGCTTTGCAGGAACGCTGCCGATTAACTGACAATTATTGCCCTCACTGCGTGCTCGGCTGCGGCGTTATCTGTGCAGATGCTCAAAGGATGTCCCACGCTTACAGCTTTTTCGCCGAGCGGTTTTGCCCCCTGAAAAAATTGTGCTAACGTCACTCGATTATGGGAAAGCGCATTGGCGTGCTGCTCTCGGGGCGAGGCTCAAATTTCGAAGCTCTTGCAGAGAGCATGTCCGCTGGACGCATTCCCGACGCGGAAATCGCGGTTGTGATCAGCCATCGGGGAGGCGCGCCGGGGATTGAGCGGGCACGCGCGCGCGGCATCGATGCTCGAGTGATTCCTTCGAGGGGTCTCGAGCGCGACGCGTACGACCGGCAGGTCGTTGCGGTGATGCGCGAGAAGAACGTGGATTTGGTGTGCCTCGCAGGGTACATGCGGTTGCTTTCGCCGTATTTCGTGAAGGAATATCACGGCTGCATTGTGAATATTCACCCTTCGCTGCTGCCGGCATTCCCCGGACTCGAAGCGCAACGGCAAGCGCTCGAACACGGCGTGAAATTTACGGGCTGCACTGTACATTTTGTGGATGAAACTCTGGATGCCGGGCCGATACTTTTGCAGGCGGCCGTGCCCGTGCGCGACGACGACACGGTCGAAACGCTTTCCGAGAGGATTCTTATCGAAGAGCATCGCATTTACTCCGAAGCCGTGAGGATTGTGCTCGAAGGGCGCTATCGAATCGAGGGGCGGCGCGTGATTATTCTGAATGCTGCGGAAGCGGCGAAAAAGCATGTCTGAACGAAGCCACAAATCGGTTGACGAACAGCTCGCTTACCTGCGGAGAGGGGCCGCAGAAATCATTCCGGAAGCCGGGCTGCGCGAAAAATTGGAACAATCCGAGAAAACGGGCAAGCCGCTGCGCGTTTATCTGGGCGTCGACCCTACCGCGCCGGACATTCACCTTGGGCACACGGTGGTGCTGCGGAAGCTCAAACATTTTCAGGACATGGGGCACACGGCCATTTTCCTGATCGGCGATTTTTCAGCGATGATCGGAGATCCGACAGGGCAATCCGAAACGCGCCCGCC